>JAIKVO010000285.1 GCA_024685655.1 Treponemataceae bacterium | reverse complement strand
ATTGTGACCGGATCCTGTGAAAATAAACGGAGATATATCATAGATAAAGAGTACCTCCCTCTACAACCCCATCACATAATAAACCGGCAGATAGATTATGCCGGTTGGGGTGGTGGTGACTTTTCGTTCGTTGGAAAGGACTATAGCTTTTGAAACATTGTAATCTTTGTTTTGTAAGAAACTGTTAAGGGCAGAATGAACTGAATAATCCTTTCCTGATTTTACCTCTATTGGCAGAATTGAAAGAGAGTCGTAATCATTTACAAGGAAATCTACTTCGCCTTTTGATTTGTTGTCGTAATAAAACAGCTGCTTGTCGTGGGCTTTTAATTCCTGTGCAACTACTGCTTCATACAATGTTCCAAGATTAATACTGTTTTCGCTGTCAAGAATTGCCCTGATATTGTTCTGATACAAAATACCGGAAAGAATGCCGACATCATTCAAATATAGTTTTAAAAGATTTTTCCCTGAATGTTCATTAAGCGGGAAAACAGGCGTTGAGACGGCCTTTACTTCAAGAGCGACGCCAGAATTTATCAGATAATCAAACTCATCCTGATAATTTGAAAAACGTTTTCCTTTTTTATTCTCGATGTCCTGAACAACAATTCGTTTTTTCTTGTTTTCAAGTGTTGATGGAATCATATCAAAAATTCGTTTGATTTTGAGTTTGTGTTCTAAATCATATTTTGAAGCATCCATACCATAATATTCATGAATCTGATTCTGGATTGTTCGCACACTTACAATATTATTAGTTTCAATAAAAGTTTTAACGGCATCAGGCAGGCCACCAGAAAGAAGATATTTCTTAAATAAACCAAGCAGATTATTATGAATATTTTCTTCGAGAGTTTCTCTATTTTTGATTTTTTCTTTGAGCGTGGAAATTGCCTGTTCACCAAAATTATTTGCGATAAGAAATTCTTCAAAATCCATTGGAAACATATGCTTTACTTCGATACTTCCCATTGGAATAGAAGAAGTCTGAGAAAGCGTAACACCCAGAAGAGAACCGCTTGCAATATATGTAAAGCGATTATCCTGATTTAAAAATTTGAGCAAAGTTAGAAGATGAGGATATGCCTGAATTTCATCCAGAAAAATCAAAGTGTTCTCTTTGTCCTTAAGCTTGTTTCCGGCAATCATACTGAGCTGCAGATAAAAATCGGAAGTACTTTTTGTGTTTTCAAAATAACGGTTGTTCAGAGAATCTTCCAGTAGATTGATTTCTACATAGTTTTCAAAAAGTTCAGTTCCTGCTTCGCGAATGATATAGGATTTTCCAACCTGACGCGCACCATCAATTATCAAAACCTTTTGGGTATCTGATTTAAGGAAATTAGAGATATATGCCTTTATTTTTCTGAACATATTTAGCCCCGTTTATGTTTTTACACTTTTTCACAGAAAAATGCATATAAAAACTACACTTTTCTATAAAATCTCACAGTTATAATATACACTTTTCCATAAAAAAGTACAAGAAAAATATACACTTTTCTATTTTGTCAAAAACACAAACTAGCCAAACAGCCTTCTGCATTCCAGGTAAAATCGTTTTTCGTCGGCTTCGCCCATGGAGAAGGATTTTCTTGGAAGAGGTCCGCGGCCGTTGATTGTTTCGAAGAACGAATCTTTTGCAATCGGCGGCAGAAGGATTCCTACGGCGCCAGGTTTTTTGCCAAGACCAAGAACTTCTTCGGTTCCGTGGATGTAGTCAATTTCCGGAGCGGCACCGGCACCAGTTCCAACTTCCTTCAAAAACTTATCAATCTCCGGCTGAAGTCTGGAAACAGCAAGCTCTTTTATCGGTGTACGCAGCAACACAAACTTCTGTGCTCCACCCTCATCAACATAATCAAAACCAAAATCTGCGCTTGAAGCACGAACGGCAGACTCAAGTTCTTTCTGCCCTGCAACTTCACTTACTGTTCCATCAAGAGCAGCGGCCAGGGACTTAATCAAAGCTTCTGCATCAACATTAAAAATTACGCGGTGAATAGGCTCAAAGGTCAGCCCCTTATCATAAATATTTACAACTTCAATAAGCGCAAAACGAACAGGATTTTCTGCAAGCTCAGCTTCTCCGGCGCCACCAGCAATAAGCTCTGCCTTGTATTCATCCCAGACAGCCTTGGCAGTTGCAAGAGAATGGTTTCCG
>JAIKVO010000283.1 GCA_024685655.1 Treponemataceae bacterium | reverse complement strand
GCGGCGTATTCGAGACGCTTGTCCTGAACGTAGGAGTGCAGGGAAGTGGCGTACATTGTGCGGAAGATTCTGTTTAACTTACTGATGCTCATGCCAAGTTCTTCGGCGACGGTCTGGGCATCATATTCCAGGGCCGGATTTCTCTGGATTTTTTCTCGCAGAACTTCTATGCGTTCAACATCATCTTTGCTTGGCTGGGGCAGTCGTTTTATTTCATCTGTCTTATGATAGGCAATTCCGTAAAGTACCAGAGCAGTGAGCTCTATCATTTTGCCTTCGGTGTAAACGCCTTCGTATTCCTTAAAACGGTCGGCGGTGTCTATTTCGGAAAGAACGCGGTACATCTCCGGTGTAATTGTAGTTTTTGTAACGTGGGTTAAAAAATGCTCTTTCAGATTTGTGACCTTCTGGTCTGTAAAATATTTTGAAAGCAGTTCCTGAAAGTAGGTAGTAGGCATCTGGAGATTTTTGAAAACAAAATTTGCCCCGGCCTCGTAGGTCATTGCTGTTGCATAATCATTATTTCTGAAAACACAGACTTCGCCCTTGGACATTTCAACTGTTTCGCTGCCTGTGTGAAAGGAATAGGCCCATCTGATATCATGACTCAGATTGAACATTATCTGAATCTCATCCCGGCCGCAATTGTCTTTTTCTTCAGCAAAAGTTGTTTTCTGGACCTGTACATTCCAGCTGTGATAGTTTATGTTTTCACGATTTTTTGTTTTTTCCAAATTCAGTTTACCAAAAGAGTTTGAAAGGGAACCGCTTCCGTCAAGCTCAAGTTTGATAGCCTTACCCTGGACGACTACATTTTTATTTATACTCATAGGATAAGACTATCATAACATTGTTAGTCTAGAATAACAAGAAGTGGCCCCATTAGGGTTATTCGTTTTTCTTTCCCAGTGGCTTTGTGAGATAAATCAAAGCTGGGGTGAGGGTATAGTCTGCAATAAGTGCAGAGCCTAAACCTATCATCGAAAGAAGACCGATTCTGAACATTGCCGTAATCGGGCTGAAGCAGTACATAAGGAACATTGCACACAAAATAAAGGTTGTAGTTCCCATTGTTTTTCCGATTTCGCGGAAGCTTTCAGTTACAGCGTCAGCATAATTTCTGCCTGTTTCCAGTTTTGTTTTGATATGGTTCGAAAAGTGAATCGTATCATCAACTGCAATTCCAAGAATCATAGGCATAATCATCATTGTAAGTTCATCTAGAGCCATATGGAAGTAACCCATAACCGCACCAATCAAAAGAACCGGAGCAAGGTTTGGAATCATTGCAATAAGGCCTGTTCTGATGCTTGCAAATACGATTATCAAAAGAATGGCAATCATGAGGAAGGAAGCTCCAAAAGATTTAAGCTCGCTCTTAACAACTGTTTCGTTCATGGCGGCATTTTCGGCAATAGTTCCTACAACCGCAACATGGGCTGTCGGGAAGTATTTTTTTGCTGATTCTTCTGCGGCGGTTATATCTTCAACAATCAGGTTTGCATTGTAATCAGAAATTTCTACGTGGGCATAAACGGCATTGTAGCTTTCTGAAAGTTCATCAAAAAGAGCTTCGCTGTTTGAAATCTCATAGAAGAAGAGCAGTTGGGTGAGCATGTCCTGTTCTTCTGGAATCTTATAGAAGGCTGGGTCGTCACCATTGAGAACGCGGTACATTTCCTTTACTTGTCTTGTGATGCTTCTAACTCGAGGCTTGCCGTTAGTGATTTTTGTCATCTGAAGCTTTCCAAGGTCCTTTTCAAGCTTATCCAGGGCAAGCATGTTTTCAGGATCTTTAAAAGCATCTTCCTCATCAAACTCAATCATAACGTCATAGCTGTAAATGTTGCCGAGTTTTGTTTTAAGGATTTTTTCAATTCGCTGAACAAATGGAACTTTATTTCCCATGAACTTTAAGTAGTCCATGTTTACTTCCATTTTAAGAAGGCCTGGAATACAGAGAACAATCACAAGCATAGAAATTATAGTAACGAGCTTACTGCGTTTTACAATCTTTTTACCGATGTTTTCAAATGTCAGGTCTGCCTTTGTTGCGCCCTTTGTTTCCGCAAGGGCTGGCTCTTTATCTTTTCCAAAGCTGAGGAAAATCGGAATCAAAATTACAACATAAAGATAAACCATGATGACAACTGTTGATGCAACTGCACCAAGCCAGAT
>JAIKVO010000253.1 GCA_024685655.1 Treponemataceae bacterium | reverse complement strand
AGTTGAGATACGTCATACATGACGTATATATGTCTTATTCATAACCCATTCATTACCTATGTATAAGTTATCTATATTTTATTGATAGCTTATCTATGACTTGTCTATATTCTATCCATGACCTATGGATAATCCATGCATGACTTATCTATAACTCACGATGAACCATGTATAGCTTATAAACATTTTATCTAAATATTTGAATAACAAGAAAATAATATTTCAAAGCAAAATACTTTACATTTGTAACGTGTAATGTTTTTTATACATCCTTACAACGTTTTTTTGTGAAAGTTGTCAGCCGGACATTAATCTTTTATTTTTGCATTGGGAAATTAAGGGAAAATAGGAGAAAATTTCCGCTATTCTACCACAGATGACAGACAGGAACTTTTGTCAGGCAAAAAAACGCCCTGCAGTTTTTCTCTACAGGGCGTTCTCAAAATCAGAAAACAAGCTCTTAGGCTGATTTTTTCATAATCTCGAATGCTTCTTTAGGTGATGTGACTTCTTCGAAATCTCCGTTCGTGTCACGGATTAAAACTGGCATACCAACACAAATGTGCTCCGCTTCCTGGGAAGTCACCACATAAATCACAGAGCCGTTCCAGTCATCCAGCAGTTTTTTACAGCCGTCAAACTTAAAGGATCTGTGCAATTCGTTGTTTGCATAATCAATAATCTTATCCATTTGCAGTTTTAAAAAGTAGCCCATTTCGGCTAAACGCTCATGTTATGCTACTACAATTTGAAACTCTTCCACAGTTTCCTTGATTTTATGAACTCTGAAATTTTTTCTTCCTAAACCAAGACTGATTACAAAGACAGCATCTTCATCAGAAACATCTATCGGCTCGCCTTTGTATGAGCCAAATAGCACAAAATCCTTGTATTCTTCGCTGTTATTGCGAATGATTTCTGAGGAATCAACTCCTATGAGTTTCAAGGCTTCTTCAACAGTCATTTTTGTTTCTTCTTTCTGTTAAGACAACATTCCAAGATATTATCATTAAAGTCAAGGTTATCAGTCCGAAAATATTTCGTTCTGCCCATCTTTGTTTCTTTGACTAACCGACCTTCCGAAAACGGAAGGTTGATTAGTGTATTAGGCTGCTGCGTACACAATTTCTTCTGGAAAATTATTTTTTACCACGGCAACATAAAAAGCATAGTTGAAGACGGAATCTTTGAAAGGCTCGCCTTTTTTGTTGAGAGATTTATATTTTTTTGTCTTTTTGTCATACTCAACAGTGCCAAACACACCATTTTCGATATTATAAATAATCTTTGAGTCTGTCTCTGACAATTTGGTGAATTTCATCATCATTTAAATTTTCCAAGTCTTCAATAATTTTAAACTGCCAAGGATAGCGTAAACTTGACAGCCAATGTGCTTTCTCATAAGTATATCCTTTCTTTGTCATAAATGCAAATTCTGTATATTCATGATTCAACAAAAGGATATCTGTGTCTAATGCTTCGCCCTGTTCTAGTCGCTGCCATGCCAAAGCAATTCTTGCGTCTGGAGCAAATTTCGCTTTTCTACCATCCATAAATAAGTGGTCAGTAGTCTCAAAGATATGCTTACGCACATCGGCAATTTTTTCAAGAGGAAAACCCGTATTTTTTGCAATTTTTGCAATATCACTCTTACTTTTCCTGTTGATAATTTCTTGATAATATTCGTTTGCAAATCTATCTTGTTCTGATTCATTTTTATCAAGAATTCCTCCAAAACTACCACCCGTATATGTTCCTATCTCCACCCCATCCGCCTCGTCAATCAGCTCATCGAACCACGCAAGAGCACAACAGCGGCACTGGTAGTCCATACCCGGATGCATAAGGACAGCACCTGCCGGGCGCGGAATCCATGTCTTCCCGCCGTCCTCGCTGTATACGGTCGCGTCATCCCAACGGCAGAGAAGCCCATCCATAAGCGCGTGGCTGTCGCGGACACGCTCATCAGACGAACTGCTCCATTCGTACATCTTGATTCCTATATCCTGCATTCGTTTCTGCGTGACGGTTCCGTTGAGCTTGCCTATCTGGTCGCGGGCTATGAATGCTGCACGGCTCTTCGTGATTTTCGTGTCAAGTGCGGTCAGCTTCTCCGAGAGCACGCTCACGCCCCAACCGTTCGTTACGGCCTGCTCGGTGACGGAATTGATGTCGGCGATGTATTTTCTTATGTCGCTCCGTATCACATCATAATTGTTGTCCTGCCACTGCTTGCGGGCATCCGGCCACCAGCTCTCGTCGGAAGGAAAATTCACGCCTATCGCGTTCTTCACGGACTTGTCGTACTGTCCGCCGTTGAAATTGAACGCGCTTTCCGCAATGTCGCGAAGCCCCACATAAATCGGGCTTCGCAGCTTCTTCTCCTCATCGTCGGAAATATACGCGCCCACCCAGCCGTTAAGGGAGCGGACCATACCGGCGAAGCTTTCGCCCGCAACCACATCCTGCCGTACAACGGCGTTCGCGGAATCTCCGCGCAGCACGGCTTCCTGATGTTTCTCCATGTACTCATGGACGAACGCCCGGACAGGCTTGACCCATGCGCGGTACGACTGTGTATAGCGGTGCTCCGTCGCCCACGGATACAGCCACCGCGACGGTTTCTTGCGTTTCAGTTTTTGAGTTCTGCTCATTCCGCTTCTTTGCGCCCTCAGAAGAACGATAAGCGCGCTCCTTGCGGCTTTTGGGTCTGTCATTGTGCTTTTCCCTCCCGAAATTAATTTGTCACTTGTAAAGTGATTCCATGCCGTAGGCGCAGTGCCAGATGTCCGGTCTGAGCAGCTGGAAAAAACTGCGCTTCCCGCCGACACGGTCCGTCGCAAGCCGCGTATAGCCGGGGAACGGCGGCAGCAGGGCAATCAGGTCGTTCGCATGTGCGAACTGCCTTGCCTCGTCCACGCACGAGCGCACATATTCCCTCGTTTTCTTTCCCCACAGGGGCTTCGGTGCGCCGAACGTGAATACGCTCGCTTTTTTGCCGGTGCGGTAATGGAAGTCCTCCGCCGCAAGCAGGGACATGGCTCCGCCGTAGCTCCATCCGCAGATATGAACCGCATAGTCCGGCAGTATCTCCACGGTTTTTATGAGGGCTGCCATCACGTCATCGTTGCATGATTTCCACGCATCGCCCCATCCGCGTGAGGCTCTGAGGCAGCTTTCCTGCTTCTTGTAAAGTTTTTTCGGGAACGTCAGGTTGTTCCGCCAGTCCGTGGCTCCTTCGGAATCCTCGAAGATAAGCCTTATGACTTTTTCCTTTCCGTCAATCCTGATAATCCACTGCACGTCATCACCGGATGTGACGTACTCGCCGTGCCCTATTTTCGTGATGAAATTGAAAAGCTCCCACGGTTTCATAACTTCCTCCCATTACTCTTGACTTTTTGTTGAAGTGTGCTAACATAAAGTTATTGCACGGATAAGCCCCGACCCCACTTTGGTTGAGGCGCACCGAAGTGCAATTTATGGTGAGCGGCTCGAAAGAGCCAATCACCCCCTTCTTTTACAAATTAGTTTTCACCAATTCGTACAAATCCCCATTTTTCCCGATTACAATGATTTCATCGAATTTCGATGACCTCTTTAATCTTTTCGTAGCCACTTTCACAGTAACATCAATATCTGCATTTTTACTTTTTGATGAACTTCTCTAAAAAAACTGCTGTCTAACTCCTTTACAAGAATCAAAAATGATGTATACTATAGTTACTCTCAGTTTAACCCCTGCGGTTAGCTGAGGCGAAGGTAAGTTGGTTCTAAGAATCTCTTACACGCCCTCCTATAGCAATATGGGGAGCAAGGAACGGAAGCCCAGCTTCGCAGAGTCCGACCCCGCCCGAAAGGAGCGGGTTTTTTTATCTCTTCATAAGCTCCAACGAATATATTTTCATTTCTCCATTTTTATACTCCTTCACGGTCAGATGAGCTTTTGCAAGTTTTCCATTTCTCATCTTGAAAGGGGTGTCATATCGTTTAACGCAAACAATATCTGGGCTACCGTTCTTATCTGGTGCAGAAGAGGCAAGTCTCGCAGTTTTGAAAAGTTTCCCTGCACGAGTGACAGCTTCAAAGTGCTCCCGAGCAGTGAAACCATTAGCAATGGATTTTTTCAATGCCTTACCACTGATCAGCTTATCGATACTTCGACCACTTATATACGCAGTTTCCCCCGATATAGAATTCATATAAGTCCCTTTGCTTTCAGAAAGTATACAGACAGCTTTCTCTCGAAGTTTTCCAATACTGCCGTTTCCCTTAAAGGTAAACCGTCCGTTTCTGTCTCGCGGATGCTCACTTTCCTCAAAGCTATCCATGTGTGAATCTCTGTTGCCGTTTGTACCTAGCCATCCTCCGCATCATCATCTGCACCGTCTTCCGGCGGCTTATCTGGAGCTTCCTCTACTGGCGGCATCTGCAAACCGTCCGGCACGGGAATAGCATCAAGCGTATTACCGTATTTCAGGAAGCGCACTTCGTAAGGCTCCAGAACTCCCGCGTCTATGTATGCTTTGTAGGTGTTCGCCTCTATCTGCTCCTTATCCGCTTTCTGCTTCTCCAGCTCCGCTTTCTCCTTCTCGTTCATCGTTTCAAGCGGTCGGAACTCTATGTAAGGTTCTTCCCAGCCTTTCCATTCAGCGATAATACGAACAAGGCGCAGGATAACAGGCTGAATTTCCGATGTCTGCAACGAGCGCACCATGTCGTAATAATTGTTCATGTCGCTTTCACCGGTGGAGTTCATGCCAGCAGGAGACATACCGAAAAGCCGCGTCATAGGATAGCCTGTGTCAGAAGAGATAAGCATGAACAGGATGTGAAGGATTTCCGGCACACCCGCGAAACTGATATTGTCGCGGACAAACTCTTCTTCGTTGTCAAGGTACATACTGCGGAAAGTGCTTTTCACAAGATCAGTCAGCTCGACACGTCTTTTTATTGCCTCCTCTCCGTCCGGCGTAGAAAGAAGCGTGGCCAAATCCTTTATTTTGTACTTGCCCACACCAAGCTCGCTCAGAAGCTGGTCTATGCTTCCCAAAGACGAACCGAGCGATTTAAGACGATCGTTCGCTCTTTGTAATACCGATATTCCCCAGTAGCGGTTCTCTGCGTTGATACCCGTAATTGAATGACGCGGCAGAGTATCACCGTGCAGCTCGATTATGCGCGTCCAGTGTACGTTCATTGTCTCTGTCCTCGGACTACCGGGAACCTCGAATTTCACCGGATAAATTTCCGGCATTCCATAACGGGGTTTCATCGGATTGGTCTGCCATACGATGTTGTTGAAATCTATTTCGGTACGCTCTATTACGCGCAAACACTCTATCGTGCGGATTTTTTTCGGGATAAGCGGTTTGTCCGGCGTTGAACCGTCCATCGCACTTATGAAAATCGCAGAACCGCCATAAAGCCGCTTCCATGTCGTAGCCTCTTTGATTTTTTGCTGTGCCCCGATTTCTTCCATGACACTGGCATACCACTCTGCGGTTTCCGCTGCTTTAAGCTCATCCAGTTTCGGAAACGAATAATCCCATCCTTCGCGGAACATATCATCTGGTAGAAGTTTTACTATCCGCGCAGAAAGTCCGTCCTCATAGAAAAGTGATTCAAGCTCCCTGTCCGACATAACGCCAGACAAAGCATGATGCGTAAAACTTTTTTTCTCCGTCTTAGCTGAGCCAAGCCCGGATATAAGGTTTTTCCAACCGTCTGTTTTTCGTTTTGCGACATTCCGGCTATTCCTGTTCTTGCTCATATAAATCCTCCCTTTTCATCACCATTTATAAAGCTCGCTTGCGTCGCCCTGTGATTCCCATATCGCATATCCTGCGGACAAATTGTCCACCTGGTCATCGTGCGCCCCGAACGGAAACGCATTGACTTCCGCTATCCATTCGTCAAGCCACGGCTCACCCTGTACGACGTGAACGTTTCCGGCCTTGAAAATCGGCTCCAAAGGCGTGGCGCGGACAACTTTATCCTTCTTCTCCGGCACGGACAAAACCATACGCTTTCCCCTAAGGATAGCCCTCATAGTCGCTATGGTGTCCTTTGCATCTGAAGAATTTCCGACACCGATTCTCACATACGGACCGTCAAGTATCGTTACCTGCCGGATTTCCGCGTCTCGCTCCGGCGCGTTCTTTCTCATGCGGTCTACGTTCCGAATCCAAAGATGTGGCATACCTTCCTGAACGTTGAACGCAAGCAGAGTTCCGCTCGTCCAGTCGGGATCTGCTTTGGCACGCTCTTTTGCCGTATGAGCCAAGTCCCATATACGCATCCAGCGAAGCCCTTTCGGAAACTCCGCCGCAGACATATGCCGCTGAATACACTCAGTGTTGAGCATATTTCCGCCGCGCTTAACTGGTTCCTGCTGCATGAGCGACTGAAAACCGTAATCACCGAGGATGGCTTTCTGCTGCGTGTACCATGTCTTACCGAACCGTTTCGGGAACAGAACTCCCTGCGGATATTTGTCGCTCATAGCGGGAAACCTCAGAAACTTGAAGCGCGGAAATTCCGCATCTTCTTCCATGCGTTTTTTCAACCGCCCGATAATGTCATCCGTGTGCCATGTGGTCGCAAGAACTATCGTTATTGAGACCGGCGCACGTCTCGTCATAAAATCGTTGGTGAAAGCATCCCACATCTTCTCGCGCAAAGTGTCGCTTTCGGCATCGGCACGGTTACGGCAGTAGTCGTCGAGCAATCCAAGATGATACCCCTGCCCAGAAAGGCTGCCCAAAAGACCGGAAGCGAAGCACTCACCCTCATGGTCTTTAATCATCCAGTGCGCCCCGGACGAACTTCCCTGGTCAACACGGATTTTTGGAAAAAGATTCCTGTACGATGGCGTTGAGATAAGATTACGGCTCGTTTTTGAAAAACCTTCCGTCAATGCCTGCGTATGTCCGCACAAAATCACCTTGCTGTCAGGAAACAGCCCTAAAAAATGCGCCGGAAGCTTACGGCTCAAAATCTCGCTTTTTCCATGCCTGAACGGAACCGTAATAACCCAGCCTGTTGAGATTCCTTCCCGATAACGGTCTATTGCATAATCTATCGCCGCACAGATGCGCCGGGTATGAAAGCCCACGACGAACGGTTCCGCACAGTTCGTCCATGTGTACAGCATAAAATTGAGATGATGGTCTATTGCCTCAAGCCGTCTGAGATAAAGCAGTTTTTCAAACTCATCGCCATCATTCGCTTTCGTCCGTGTCACGCCACGCCCCAATCTCTTTCTTTATCTGTTCAGCCAAAGCCCGCCGTGCATCCGGGTCATCTGGAATATCGCTCTGCACCTCACCGATATCAAGCTGTTGAGTAGCCTTGCCATAGATACGGTCAAGCACGGTGTTCACTTCGTGCAGAGTGCCGTTTTTTATGTCCGCAATAAAAGCGGAGATAAGAAGAGCGACGATAACCGGCAACTTTTCTTTGTTGCCAGGCTTAACCATCTCCTGTAATTCTTCAAGAGTGCTTCCAAAAATGATGTTCGAAAAAATGGCATCAACATCAGATTTTGAGACACGGTTATCCTTTACGAACTTTTTGAGCTTTGACGGAAGTCTGCCACGTCTGGCTGGCTGATTAGTAGATGTAAAACGGTACGGTGCACCTTCCGCTGCAAGATTAGGATTTCCCATGACACGTCTCCTTTTTATTCCGATAGGAATCTGTTTTTCAAAGCGTTTCTTATTCCGTTTTCAATAAACGAAAAGACAGAAAAATTTGAAAAACAGAAAACTGAAAAAACTAACGTTTTTTTGCAAAAAAACCGCAAAAAACCGACTAAAACTAACGTTTTTCCTTGAAAATTGAACGTTCTGGCCTTAAAGTCCAGAACATAGGAATACAAGGATATGACCGAAGATATGATGAGACATACTGAGGAAATGAAGACTATAAGAATGTGGCTGCGCTCAGGAGCGATTACATACGAACATGCGCAGAAACTTGCGAAGCCGCATCTGGATGCAATGAACGAGAGGAGCAGGAAAATCGCAAAGAAATGCGGAGCGAAATACCGCGCAATCAGTTTTAGTTCTTTCATGCGTTAGTTTCCGATTTATCGGTTTCCCCGGACAGCTCCGCATCGTTTATTGCGTCAGCGAGCTCTCCCATATCAAGCTTGCATTTAGAGGCGGCCTTAACAGGGTCGCCTTTTACGAATACCAGGATATTCTGGTGAACCTTTCCAATTTTTCTTGATTTTACAAATCCCTCAGCAACAGTAAGAGCTTTTGCAGCAATCTGAGTGACAAGAACCATCTCGTCATAATATCGTAAGCCAGCATCCTCAAATGCTCGTACAGTGTCAGGAATTATGCCGTAATAAGCCCCGCCGTTAGTCTTTTGCCGGGCTTCTCCGACGACAAAAGCCGCGAAACTATCATTTTCCAGACAGGAACAAGCCTTTTTGATTATGTCAAAATATGCTTCGCGGAATTCCGCATAATCCATATTGGACAAGTCTTCCGGCAAATCGCTGTATACCTCCAGATCCGCATAAGGTGGACATGAGAAAACAAAATTGCAGAGGAAATCGGAAGGAAGGAAAGAATCCATCTGCCGTGAATCACCGCATATCCATTCCGGCGGATTGTCGCCAGCTATTGCAATCTGCTCGCGGTTCGCCTCTATCTGCTCGTCACGCAGGTCTATACCGGTGTACTTGAAGCCGAGTCTGCCAGCGACAAGCCCACGCACGGAACCGCCCGCAAACGGGTCGAGTATCCTGCCGTTTTGAGGACAGAACCAGCGGTACATTATCTCGCACAGAACCGGGTCGAAAATACTCTCGGAAGCGAGCTTTCCACCTCCCGCTTTCTCGGCAAGAGCCGCCATGTGCGCAAGCATGGCATCATCACGCCCTTTCTCGCTCTGGATTCCGAGAGCAAGCCATGCTTTCTTGCGCTCCTGCCAATAACCGGCGGAGGCACGGAACACAGACAATGGCGGCACGATGAACCGCTCTGCGAGCGATTTTCTGAGCGTACCGGATCCGTCATCAATAAGCCCCGGAAGCTCGAAGAGGTCACCGGACGGAAGCATAAGTTCATCCCAGTCTATGTCAAGTCCACTAGCGAACTCCGCGAAGCCGTCCACATCAAGAACACCGTAGCAGGAGTTGAGACGCAGGACTTTCTGCTTTGCCTCGGATTCATCAGCAGCATCGATATACACAACAGGTAAATCAGGAATTGACAACGATTCGTCGTCATCGTCGGTGAGTTTCCCCGCCTCATCAAGAAAATAATGACGCTTGGTCATCTCTGAAAGAGCGAGCAGTCTGCCGTGACCGTCAAGGCAGCGGTTACGCTCACCATCCTTCCAGACGAAGAAGGGGAACGAGAAACCGTATTTCAGGATTGATGTGATTATTTTTGAGATTTCTTTCTTGGAGCGTTTTTTCAGGTTGCCCTGAAACTCCTCGATTTGTGAAAAAGGAAGTGTGTCCCGCGTATTGCAGGATATGCGTATCTGCCGGTCGCCCATGAAGAGCCTCCGTTTTTAAGGAATTATCCGGCAGATTTTTTTATAGAAAAATAATACAACGGAAAATGCTGAAAATCAAGGCTCGAAACACACGCCATCGCTTGTTTTGCAGTGGCGTACTTCGTACATAAGCTTCTCAAGCTTACCGAACACATCGTAAAGGCTGCTTTGTACAGCTTCGTTCCAGCCGTCGTTTCTTTCGTCCATATCAGTCCTCCGTGATAACGTCATAAGCCGAATTGACAGTCCGCAGAGCCTCAGTATGCGAAAGTCCTTTTTTATTCATCAGCTGGTCAAGTCTTGCCGAGAAAAAGGATCGTATTTCTCCCCAGCTGCTTGTCCGAAGTTCATTTCGTCCCGTATTTCTGTTTCTGAATATGAAGTTTCCCATATTCCGCTCCTTGCCATGACTGGCTTGTTTATGCTGACAGCATAAGGAATTGTCGTTATTGTTCAAGGGAAGACGGGTAGTAAAACCACATTTTGTTCAGTTTTTATAATTATAGATTCATCGCATCACCACAAAATGGACAAAAATCAAAATCCCAGTTTTCAAGAATTACCGTTTTATGCTTCTTGTTGCAAAGAAACTGCTCGTCCCACTTGCACACCGACAGAATCCAATTCACTTTGTTATGGCATCCTGAAGGATTTCTGTGATGCTCACCGTCAATCAATGTCACTGCCATTGTTTACTCCTACAAAACTTCCGTATCGATATTTTTTTCTTTTCCCGGAAAATTGTCTTTTACATAATCTATAATTGCACATCCAAGTTGTATCATTTGACTTGTATCAAGCCCAAATCCCAGCCTTATTTTATCCACCCCTTCCATCACTAGATGAAGATTCTGTTGTCTTGCTTTTAAGGTTTCAACTTTCATCGATTCATCTCACTAATAAGATAGTCGATTGTATTCTTCAAAATAGTTTTCAATTCATCAGAATAACCGAACCTGCTTTGATTTATTTCGATAGACCTGTAAATATCGCCGTCTGCATGGCGTTCAGAGCTTGCTTTCCAATCACAGAGCATTTCCAGAAGGTCAAGCAATGTCATGTCTTTTATTCCGTTTGCGAAGTGTTCCGGGTGATGTCGGTTATTCTTATAGTGAATATCAAGAGCAGGTTTCAGACCTACAAGGAAACTCTTGTATTCATCGCTTCCATAGGTGCAATGCTTTAGTTTTGGCGTGTATTCGTCAAACAGAGCTTTTTCTGTTTTGTCATGGATTTTGTCAAAATCATGCCGCTTTGATTTTTTGCAAAGTTCTTTCTTGCAAATGTTGAGATAATAAGCAACTCGCTTGATGTGTTTTTCTGTGTCTTTTCTGCAGTCGTATTTGCCTGTCATAGTTTTACCCCTTAATAAAAGCTTCAGCTTGTGCAATAAGCTCAGTGTGTTCAATTGTCCTGTCCTCGATTAAATCTGGAAGCTCTAGCAATCCTTGTATAATCTCCTTTGCTTTGGTGAGTTTGTTTACCAAATCGCTTTCTTTCCCCTCTTCAACGTATCTTTCACCTGTCGCTTCACAATAAGCTTTCTGAAGCTTGTTGTAATCATCTACAAGTTCATTGTACCTGTTCTGCAAAGAAGTATAGTCGTTATCTCTTTCTTTTAAGATTCTTATGTGCTCTTTGAACGAGATTATTTTTGGCACTGGCAGGCCACCGCAATTCACTGGCTTATATGTCAGCTCGAACCATTCGTCAAAACGGCTAAGGTCGAAAAGTTTATTGTCACCGCTTTTCTTTCTCCTACAATTGACATGATTCATTTCTTGTCTCCTGTTCCGTTTGCCCGCGCAAGGTTCTTCGCGTAGTAGTCAAGCAGGGCTTTTTCTATATCAATCCGCTCTCGACCCGCTATAACAAGGACACAGACGATAATGTCTGCAAGCTCAGACGAAAACCTTTCTTTATCTTCAAGGAACGCTTCTTCTGCTACATCCGGTTCTTCCATACCTTCAAAGTCAGTACCGCCAGAGGTATACTCTTTCAAAGCCTTGTACGGGCAATACGCCTCTGTAGCTTCAATAATTTCACCTGCGCAATGTTTCAGCAAATTCTGGACTGAATTCTGCTTCGAACCGAAAGCTCCGTTTCTGTAGCGTTTCTCCGCTACTTCATAAGATTTTTTAGAATATTCATTCAAATCAATCATTTTCTGTTTCCTCCCAAAACTATGCCGGAAGCCCCAAGAGCTGCTTCCCCGCCGTTATTTCAATCTTCCGGTTGCTTCCCCAGAACCGTTCGATTTCTGCCGTACTCATTCCCATCTCTGTTGCAGCCTCGCTCTTGTCCTGAACCCAGCCGTTTATACGAGCCATCTCCACATTCAGCTTCTGCATAAATTCCTTGCAGAACTTCACATGACGGTTTCCGTTCTTGTACAGCTTGATATTGGCAAACAATGAGCCATCCGTAAGATGAACATCGAAGTTACGCCAGTATTCAACGGACAACTCGTGCCGGTCTTGTGGAAGCTCTCTCGTCACATTGAATCCCAGGTTCTCAGCGATGATGTACGTATCTTCGAGGAAATCAATACAGTCGCCGCTCATTCCGACACGGCTCGACCATGATGAGTAGTCAAAGTTGCTGTATGCCTGTACGATGATGCGGTAGTCAAGCATGACGTTTTTCAACTTTTTCCGATGTTCGTCCACATCGCTCCGAAAATGCGTTCCGTCAAAACCGTTCTTGATATAACGCCAGTCGTCCTCACCCCAACGCAGATTGCTCTTGTAGCGGTGGATTGTCTCGGCGTTGCAAAGACTGTAGAAGAAGTCTGTTATCTGCTCATCGAACATCGTGTTGCTGTTGCGGATAAGCCATAGCGTAAGTTGGAAGATGTTGTTGAGAGTAAAATCTATCGCCGTGTTGTCTTGAAGTCGTTCTATGACTTTCCGCCGCCCCTTGCTTGTAAGTCTCTGCGTGATTTTGTCGTATTTTTTGAAAAGTTCATCCCAGTACAGATGTTTCAACCCGCTTATCCGCTCTTTAAGCCCAGCTTTCAGGTTCTTCACATCAACTTTCAGTTCCTTGAAGATGTCAGCGTCCAGAGTCTCAAGCTGGCGGTAGTTGGAATAGAGTTTTTCCATGTCCGAGTTGTAGAATTGAACGAGCATTTCAGCGGTATCACCGTGTGTTACGAGTTCCTGCCTCTTCGCCTCGTTCCGCTCCCATTCGTGAACTTTTTCTTTCTCCGCTGAGATTTTGAACGTCTCATCAAACCAAACATCAAACGGGTCGTTTGCTTCCTTCCGATAGCGGCGACCGTCAAAATCCACATCGTCAGCTGTGATAAAGAGCAAATCAACCTTCGCCCGCGCCCTTCGTTCCGCGTTCAGGAAATCAAATGTTCCGAGTGATTCAGCTTTCATGCCGCGCTTTTTGAGCGCGTATGAAATGCGCGGATGCATTCGCCACCGGCATGGAATCACAAGTGCGATTGCCTTACAGTTTCCCTGCATGATTATCCGTTCCGTCCACGTCTCGAACTCTGAGTAAGGCGGATTGCAGAAAATCAGGTCCACTTTTTTGTCTATAAGCGTCTGTTCGTTAAAGTCGCTACCGATAATTACAACATCGTCCGGTAATCTTTCGCAAAGTTCTAAAGACTTCTCGATTCCGTACCGTGTTCGTAGAAGCCTCGGAGCATAAGCGTCCGCTGCGTTTGATTTCTGCATCTGAGTTTGGTCAATTTTCGAGAAGAACGATCCGTTACCGCATCCTATGTCAAGAACAGAAGAATATTCACACTCATACTCGCCATGTCCGTATTTCCGTTTATTGAAAATATGCCCTGCAAGGCGGTCAACGATTTCCTGAGTGGTCGGATACCACTCAAAATCCTCGTTGCGCTCTTTCAAGGCCTCAACTATCTGATTTGCGCCCATTCTTCCCCTCCTTCTGGACTTCCTGTATTTTGTGTTTCAGTTTTGCAAGCGCAAGCCCTGTCTCCGTAAGTTCCGGCGAAATTGAACGTAGTTTCTGACGGTTTAGTATTGCGTGCTCCGTCCTCGTTATGCACATCAGGTTTTCTATGTTGCAGTTATAATGGTCGCCATCCTTGAAAGAAATCAGGCAGCCGTCCTGAATCTTCCCGTTGTGGTTTTCCCACTCCATAATGTGCTTGAAGCTCCATACATTCGGCTCTGCAATTTTTACTTTCAAATAACCGTCCGTAGACATTACCTCGGTACCTACCGGCACATGGTTGTGTGGCATATGCCCTTTCTTGAACCACGTTCTCTCGCAACCTTTTCCATAAACGCTTTTCTTGCCTTTGTTCGCCGGAATGTGACCAGGTTCAAAGTGACCTGTAAGCCCAGAATCAAGGTGCATCCGCCCACGAATACTTTTTATTTGCTCCGTGGTATAAGATGTTCCGAAAGTCTGGTTCAGAAGCTCAGTCATCTGCAAGGCTGTTTTACCCTTATTGTTCTCCCTGATAAAATCACGGACTTTCCGAGGAAACAGTTCGCTTTCGCCCGCAGGATTCCCCTTGCGTGTTCCGCTTTTGATGTGATTGTTTTTTTTGTAGCTTTTCACCTTTGAGGCGGTGGTTTTCTGCTCGAAGCGACGGTTGAATTCTGCCACTACCTCTGCGCACGTGTGACCTGGAACGAAGCTCAGGAAGAAAGCCTTGTGTTCCTCTGTATAGACCTTCTTCATTTTGCGACTCCGAGCAGTTTCTGGCGGTTCTCAATTTCAGTTCCGCTGTCTTTTGTCGCGATAAGTGCTGGCATATCCTTGTTCAAAAGTCCGCAAGCTTCAGCGGTTTTTATCGCTGAAACCTGAATCCGCGCAACATTTAGAATCTGTGACGAAACAGAGCAGACAGCCTTTGCGCGTTTCACTGTTGCATCAAGTTTTTTAGGATCCGCCATCTCCTCATCGTTATCCAGACATTCCAGCATAGAGAATAAATGATTATTCAAATCGGAAAGATTGTTTTTCATAATTTCCCCCTGATCTTAGAACGGAATATCCTCCGCGAACTCCCCTGTGTCTTCTGCAGAAGCCGCCATCTGCGAAGCGTTCTTACCCGAGCCGTCATTCTTGCCGCCGAGAAGCTCTATATTGTCCGCGATGATTGAAATGCGGCTCCGGTGGTTGCCCTGCTGGTCCGTCCAGCGGTCTTGCTTAAGATGACCTTCCACACATATCTGCTTGCCTTTTGTCAGATACGGATGCAGGTTCTCCGCCATCTTCTCGAAAATCGAAATGTCAAAGAAACTCACTTCTTCAACCCATTCTTCGCCCTGTTTCCGGCTTCTGTTCACGGCTATACTGATGTTTGCCTTTGCAGTTTTTCCCTGTATATAGCTGAAATCCTGCTGTCCGCAGTCTCTTGTAAGCCGTCCGATAAGGACAACCTTGTTTATGTCCGTTCCCATTCTTTTCCTCCTTTTTTTATGCAGACATACGCCTGTAATCCGGCGCATCGTACAAAGTAACTATCTCCGAATCCTGTCCGAGCCGACTCAGAATGTCGTTTCCCAAAAAGTTCTCGAAGCACCTTTCACAATGATTCTTGCCGTTCGGACAGTCCCGCATCAGATGGCTGTTTCCTCCGAGCATGAACGGCAAAAACCTCTGATGCCGTTTGTCAAGAACATACGAAAGCCAGTCCAGCTCCGCCTTGCTTCCTTTTGTTCTTCCCATCTCATCGATGAAAAGCATCGGGATTGAGGCAAGCTCCTCGACAATCTCAAGCTCAGTCCGCACTGCCAAAGATGAATATGACTGCCGGATCATGCACGAGATCTCGTACATCGTAAGAACCTTACCGCCAAGGGCTTTTACAGCCATTGACCCCAAGTGTGTCTTTCCGCTTCCATTCGTACCGAGAAGAATCACTTTGCCGTGTTTTTGCGCTATGAGCTTCTCTGTAGCCGCTTTCGCTTTTCTCTGGGACTCAACGACAGGCTTGTAATCGTCCATTGTTTTATCCCAGTACTCTTGCTCAATATTCATGCTTTTGTAGCTTTTTATCAGAGTCTCACGAGCTTTTTCTCGTTGCCGGATTTCCGTAAGCTCTGCCTGATATTTCTCTTCTTCCCTCTCGCATATCGGGCAGACTGATGGCATAGGCTTTCCGTTCAGAACAGCGACCTCGCACGGAATCTCGCCGTGTTTCGGGCAGACATGAACTATCCTCTTAGTCGAGAACGGAGACACCTGCACAAGTTCCTGTATAGGTCTGCCATTCTTATCGCATTGTATATGTCCGTCTTCGTCCCTGGTAAACCCGAGTTTCTGCACCCGAAATCTCCTTAAAGCGCAATTTTGTCCGCAAGCATATCAACGCCACCAGCTTTTCCGGCATCTGCGTTTTCCTTAACAACCGGGGTTTGATAACGCGATATTCCGTTTTTTAGAACAAAGCGGTCCGGCGTTGCAGGGATAAACTGCCGAGGAATCGCACCGCTGTCTATTCCTTCCGCGAAATTTCTGAACGCTGTTTCAATCTGTTCTGCTGTCGGCTTCGATTCCTGCCAGAACCTCTCCCAGTCGCGCGGATGCTCAATAGTTGCTGTTATCAGGAATATGCAGCTTCCGTTTTTATCTTTTGTTGTCCTCCAAAGATGCAAGAACAGCTTCATTTCATCAGTCTGCTTGCTTTCCGGGTAAGTTTCAGAAATCGGAGCATCCGCACCTATCGTGGATGTTGCCTCTGATAATCCGGGTAGAAATTCATCCAACGGATACCGATAACCGACTTCTTTGAGGAAGGAAAGCAGATCCGCAGGAAACTTCTCCAGAATTTTTCTTATTCCCCGGTAAATCTTCGCATTCTGATAATTCTGATGGACTGGCCATGCCGGAAAAATCAGATATTCTCCCTTGCGGAATGCTTTGTGCGCCGCGGAAAATCTCTCCATAATTTCTTCTATCTGCTGTTCAGAAAGCCCTGTATCGAACGCGATGCGCCTGTTGGATATCTTGTACACCCCCGCAATATTCGTAAGAGGATTGGTGAGAAAATACATATAAAGTCCTTTCTCCGTGAAATTCAGAGACTGAACCCATTCATCATCCCAGAAAGTTGTCGAAACATATCTTTTCATTTTTTACAACTCCTTGAACCGCCGCAGAAGCGGCGGATTATGTCAGTCCTCTTCGTTCCCGAAAGGAAGCTCTGATTCCTTTTCTTTTTTTAGGCGTTCTGCCTGCTGTTCTTTTACACTTTTCCAGTAGTACAGTTCCTTAATCTGCCCCTCAACCCACGAAAAACCACGGTGCCAGCCATGAGTCCAGAACAATTCCCGACTAGAAGATGCCTTTGCATACAAGTAATCCTTTTTTTCTTTTATTTCGTTCTGCATGGATTCCCTGACCTTCGCGTACTCATTGCTGGCAGTAAGCTCGTCAAGCAGCCGGGAAAACTCCGTAAGCGTATCAAGTGAAAGCTCGCAGTCCGTATCTCCGTCACCGTCTCCGTCCGCGCCGTCAAGTTTCTGTACCCACGGTGTCATCCTGTTAGCCGTATCGAAGAGAGCAGGGGGCACATCAAAGCCAGCATCTTTCGCTACGCTTTTGAATTTTCTGATTCCGGCGCAGAATCCCTGTAAATCAGCGACGTTGTTGCCTTTTTCCTCGACCTGTAATTTTGCCTCTGCTTCATGCGCCGCAAAATTCGACTGCAGGACAAGCTGTCTGAACATATCCTGAATCTCCACGCTTACGGAGCATTGTGCCTCAAACCCCTCAAAGCCATCTCCGAAATGCTCTTCTTCCATCGTTCCTGTTACCGCAGGAGCATTCCTGCCTATAACCGCCAAACCTGTTTCTTCGCCACTCATTTCACGCCTCCCTGTGGTCATTCTCTTCTCCGTTATCATTGTTCGGGCTGTTAGTTTTTTCCCGGACAGCACCAGCTATTTTTTCCAGAGCCTTGCGGATTCCGCAAAGCTCGCTGATTATCTTCCTGTGGAAATCGATTTCTTCCCTAGTCAGCATTATCTGACTCCTCTGCGGTTTTCTCCGCCGTGCTTTCAACTGCTACAGATTCTATTGCCGCCTCATCTCGTAGCTTGGCAAGGTCAATGTCGAAGTGTGCAAAAATCTTCTGCCAGTCGGAGCCGTCAAGACCGCTCATGGACGGTCCTTTTCCGTAGCCGCCTAAATGGGATTTGAGCAAAGCTCGGATTATGTCACCGCGCCCCACCGTAAGAAGCTTCTCGTATGCTGCAAGGGAACAATCTTCTTCATTTTCCCCATATCCTGCTTCCGGCAGACTCTCACGGATTTCTTCCGGTCTCATCGTCAGAAGCGCAATAAGAGCAAGCTGTTCTGAAATGAGGTTCTTCCCGTCATTTCCTGTAACCCTCATAAGAACCACCGACTGTATCTTCTTTCTAAAGTTTTTAATTGCCTTGTTTTCCCAGTCCCACCAATATCTGTCGTCATCAAGGATTTCGGAGAGCTTCTTTTCTGGAACAGCACGGAGTATATCCTTAAGCTTGCTTTTCTTCTCCTTTTGCCATTCTGGCTCTTCTCCTTCCAGGCCGTAATACAGAGCATCGACATCGGCTCTTTTGGCTAGCTCTACGGACACGAACCCAGAACCGTCCCAGCACGGAACCCACTCAACCTTGCCCTCGCTTTCGAGCTGTTCCTTGATTCTTGCGTCTTCTTCATCACTTGTTTCCGTGATGTCATCCTCGTTGTCCGCGAAACTGCTGATTTCAACACCTACCACCTGAATACCGTCAGGGAGAGCAACCGTAGTCACGATACGTTTACCGTCCCATGCGTCAAGCTCTGGTGTTTCTTTTACCGTCTCGCCCCATTCGCTGAACGCCGTATCTATGCGAGCCTGCAATTTCTTGCAGTAGCATTCATGATCAAGGCATCTGTCGTCTGATTCAGCGAGTTCCGGGAACAATGTCTTGTCGGAATAATGGGTGCGCTTCGTGCAAACGGCACATTCAGCGCAGTCGCCGATACTGCGGAGCAGGTCGTTGCTTATGTTTTTGATTTCAGCTTTAATATCCCAGTCGGCGCAATATCCCCTTTTTTTCGCCGTGTCCGCGAAAGCTTTCTGAGCTTCTTCCGGCAGCTCGGATGCCATAGCCGCTACATGGAGCGGCATTTTTCCTGTCTTGTAAAAATCACGCATCTCAGGAACAAGCCTCGCGAGCTTTGCCCTCTGGTATACGGTGCTTTTGTTGCGGCAGAAAAGAGCGGCAAGTTCCTCAACCGGGGTACCTTTTTCAAGCTCCTTCGCGTAAAGGATTCCCTCATCGATTGCGTTCATTTCCTCGCGGGCTGCATTCTCGGATAGGGCAATCATCTCCTCGCTGTCTGGGGTCATCTCGTCAGTGTCGTATACATCCGCACGGATTTCAGTCCACCCCAGTTTTTCAGCAGCAGCTATTCTCCTTCGTCCGGCAACAATCCTGTAGCAGAACGGAGCAGAATCACCCTCAATTACCGTAACCGCGTTAATCTGACCGTACTTCTCCATGTTGCGGGCAAGCGACTCAATATCGCCTTTTCCACCCTCGGTTCGGTCCTCGTTCAGCTCAATTTCGCTGATCAGTATTTTTTCTGTTCTCATCTTTTACCTCCATTAAAAGAAAAGAATTGTCATTTCTCCGTTGTTTCAGTTTCTGCTGACAGCTTAAGGTAACAACCTTATTCTTCAAGCCTTTTCTGTAAGTTTCTTACAGTTTTCCGCATAGCCGTCTTAGGGCTTCTGCTGGTCTGAATTTCACAACATGACGTTCCGGTACCAGCATACCGAGATTGCTTCTGCGCTCCGGCACATCCACAATACAGAATGTGCCGAAACCACGAAGCTCCACACGCTCGCCGGAAGCAACGGCGTTCAAAAGCCATTCCACAGCAAGGAACGCGGACTGTTCCGCATCCTTCATGGTGCAGTTTCTTTGCCTCTGTATGTATGCCGCCATATCCGCACGAGTATGTGTCATAAGCTCTCCATAGCGATTTTCTGCTCAACCATCGCCTTTACTTCATTCGAATGGGTGATGATGATTGTGTGCCGAAGTTTCGCCTCCTCATGACTAGCCTCAAGCATCCGGCAATATGCCGTCTTTGCAGAAGCGTCCAGCGCACCGTCTGTTTCGTCCTGAAAACAAGTAAGGAATGCAAAGCCTGTGTTTCTGCGGCGGATAACCGCGAACGCATCATAAATAGCGCGTTTGATCCATACGGCTTCTCCGCCGGACTTATTCTCCAGTGCGGTAGGTTCACCGTCATTGGAGTCTGTGACCATAATCTTAAAGTCCTCTATCTGCTTCGTTTTCTTCCCCTGTCCGCCTATACGGGTGGTCTCTATACTGATAGAGAAACGGTCACCGTAAGCACTCTCCAAAAGCCTGTTAGCCGTCTCGGAGATTCCGGGTGCGAGAGCGTCAAGCTCAAGAGCCTGTATACCGTCCTTGCCGAACGCCTTTGCGACAAGTTCCCATTCGGTGCTTTCTGCTTTTGCTTCGCTGGCCTGCTTTTCAGCTTCATCAAGCTGGGCTTTTTGTCCGTCAATCTCCAAAAGATTTTTCTTTGCGGCTTCTATCGTTGTTTCAAGAGACGCAATTTCCGTCTTTACCCGCGTGTATTGTGAGGAAAGTCCTTCGTGCTTAACCTGAGCATCGATGTATGCGTTTTCTGCTTCCCAGTCCTTTGCTTTTGCAAGCTCGTCAGCATCGTTCTCTGCCTGAGCAAGCATCTTCTGCTTGTCCCTAAGCTGTGCATTTATTCCCTCAATACGCACAAGAGCGGTTTTCGCCGTCTCCAGTTCTGCACGTACTCGATTGATGTCGATTTTTGACATTTCCTGAACGGCATTATTCAGAACAGAAACGTCAAAAACTTTTGTCTGCGGCTTCATCGGCTCCTCAAAAGCGACCTCGGATATTTCTTGCGTAAGAGCAGTGATTTTAGTATTGATTTCCGCAAGCTGGCTTTCTTTTACACAGATTCCGTTCTCAATCAGTTTGATTGCCCTTTCTGCGTTTTCGCGTTTTGTATCCAGTTCCGCAATCTTATCCGCCGGAAGCTTCTGACCACATGTCGGGCATGTATCGTTTATTTCTGCAACATCACGCTCATACAGTTTGATGTTGTTCCGTGAGTCTGCTATTTCACGCTCGACAGCTATCTTTTCATTAAGAAGTTTTTCCCGGTTGCTTTCGATTTCCTTGACCTTCGCGTCATAGGCAGATTTCTTCGCAAGATAGCCTGCCATACATTTCGAGTTCTCCTCGCTTACGGCTGTCTGCTTCTGCTGTTCCTCGCTTACGGTTTTCTGCAAGGCTTCGTATTTCTGCACAAGAGCTTCGTTCGCGTCTTTGCCGTTGGCGGCATTCTCGTTCTGCGTTCTGTCGTTTTCAAGCATCCTTATCTCGGCGTTCAAGTTAGAAGCTGAAACGCGGACATCGCTTTCTTTTTTTGCACGCATCTTTTCTTTGTCCGCACGTTCCATAGCCGCGTTCAAATTTTCTCGCGCCTGTTTTCCGTCAGCAGTAACTTTTTCGAGTTCCGCGTTCTTGTCAGCAAGCTGTTTTTCGGCTTCTTTCATGGCGGCTTCAACATCATCCCGGCGGCTTACCGTGAGTTCAAGCGTCTGTGCACGGATTTCGGCATCGTGTGCCGTCTGATTCGCAATCTTCGAACGGTCATTCGCAGCGTCTGCGAACTTCTGAAGATAGTCGATTCCGGCAAGCTCAACGAAGAGCGTTTTCTTTTCTCCGGCTGTAGCATCCGTAAGGTCAGGCAGGTTCTTTGTCGGTCTCTGGGTGATGAAAGCAGTACGCAAGAACAGCTCCATAGGTCCGAATGTCGCAAGAACAAAATCCTCGTAAGGTTTAGCGTTTTTGTCCAAGCCCGGAAGAGGTTCCCAATTTGCGCCGCCGTCTGTTGATGTGTACGCAAAATAAGCGCAGGAGCCTGACTTGTTCTCGCCGTCAATCTGGATAAGGCACTTAATCATGCGTTTAGTGTCACGGTCTCTGTAAACAACCTCGCGGAAACTGTCGCGCAGACAGAAATGATCCTGCAATTTTCCTTTACGTGTAAGAAGCTGCGGATAAGGGTGGCAGTTCTCTATGAGAGTCGTCTTTCCCTTTCCGTTCTCTCCTGTAAGTGCGATGAGGCCTGAATCATAAGAATCAAAATCGATGCTTATTTCGTCCTTTCCGATTCCTTTTTTGATTCCTGTAGACCCACGAAGTTTAAGGCTCACAAGCTCCCATGCGCCATGTGCTTTTGCACTATCTTTTGAGATTTCAGTATCAAGCTCTGCTATCTTTTTAAGCACAGAGTCTTTCAGTTCGATTCCTGAATTCTCCGCCCAGACTTTATATTTTTCAGAAACTCCAGCAGCCTCGGTTATTTCAGCCGCACGGACTGTCTCTACCGGAATATCGGATATGGTCACGCGGGAACCTTCAACAGCACCATGTGCCTTAAGCTCAGCCAGCAGTGCTTCCTCATCAAGATCAAGCATCACCCGCTCTTCTTTCGTGCATGTGATTTCAAGCCACACACGCTTCCCGGAATAATCCTCGCCGTCAAGCTTGATGTCAGCACCGCTTTCGATCTTCATATTCTGCGGGTGCGGAAATTCGATGCGCTCAACGCGTGCCGGAACTTTTGCGTCTTCAATCGTCACGAGATTGAATCCGGCTTTATGAGATTCCCCGAAGTCCTTCGGATAGATTGAACCGGCGTAATAAGCCGGAAGATTTCCGACCTGCTGAGGCTTGTGGATATGTCCGAGCGCATAATAGTCCGCGTCTATGCTCGCAAGGTCATCGATTGTAATTGAGATGCCAGTTCCGCGTTCTATCGTGCGGTCATTCTGCAAAGAACAGCCCGCCACATCGCCGTGATATAACATCACGCACGGAAGATATGCACGCTCCAGGCGTTTGGAGGCAAGCAAGAAGCAGAGCTTCTGCATAGAATTACGCAAAAGAGCTTCCGTCTCGTCCTTTCCGGCGGTTTCGTTCGCCAGCATATACTTTTTGCGCGGTTCTGGAACTCCGAGTATGACAGCTTTTGCATCTGGCTGAGCTTTCCCGTCATCAGGAACAACACATCCGTATAACAACAAGTATGATTGCGCTGGTTCAAGAACCGTGATAGAATGCTTAGAGTTGATTTTGCGGAACACCTCCAGCGAGCCGTCAGTGTCATGGCTTGGCGTTCCGTAAATCATGGCGACAGGGGCTTCGTCCGCGATGTCACGAATCGCGTCGATAAAGCCGTTGAAGCCGCTTGCCTCGGTGTTCAACATCGAGGCATCCCATGTGTCCCCCGCTACGGCTACCAGGTCAACGGGGGATTCTTTTATATACTCTGCAAGGAACCGGAGCGACTTCATTGCCGCTTCCTGATGTTCCTTTGAGCAGTGTAAATCCGCTATATGCGCTATCCTTATCATATTTTCACTCCCTTTATCTTAAGAAAGTCTTTTATCCGCTGAATCATCGCCTTGCGGGATTCGACAGAAGCGTTGAAGTTGTTGCTGTCAAGCTCGTCTCTTGCCAATGTGTATGGGTTCATACCGGACGCAAGCTTGACGTTCAGGATGTCCTTATAGGATTCAACCCATTCTTCAAGAGCCTGCGTAAGAATCTCGAACGAATCCGGTTTGCTGTCACCGGCATCCTGTTCAGCCGCAGGTGCTGCATTCTGCGGTTCTTCTGGAGCGTCACAAGAAAATTCCGCATCCTGTCCGGAAACATCCTCATACTCGCTTATCTCTGTCGTAGTCGCCGGAAGAACTGTTTCCGGTCTGTTCTCCGTTACCGATTGAGCCGAAGTCTCTTCCGGCTGGGGAAGTTTGCGTCCGCCGAAAAGAGAAGCTACGTCAACGCCCAGAGCCTGAGCGGATGCCATTGCCCGACCTTCCGGGGTTTGCAGAATGTAGTTGGTATTCTGTGCTATGCGCCCGAAAACGAGTGGTTTAGCCGCATCTTCCTTGCTGAATGCCGTCGGCATGTTCGTAAGCTCGCGGATTACGCGGAGTCTTGCGCCTGTCTCTGCCCTCTGGCGGGCAACTTTGGTGTATTCCAAGATTGTCTGTGCAAGCGTCTTTCCTGTTCTGTTTTTCTGCATCTTTGTCTGTGCGTTCAGCTCGATTACGTTGTAATCGACCATTGCGCGGAGCACAGGATCAAACTCATAAACATTCACGCTTGAAGTGCGGAAAGAACCGTCGCTCATGCGCTTCTTGGCCTGCTGTTCGCTCACGTATACAGTACGCTTCCCTGCTATGTCGTCCTCACGGAGCTCCGACCATGTACGGCAACCGTCACGCAGGAAGACAAGACCTGTCGCCTCTCCGATGCGGTCTACGATTTCGCGCTTCGGCATATACTTTCCGCTGATTTCATAAACATCAGCGTCATTATCCCATTGCTTCTGCGGCAACCGAAGCTGAATGACCGTAACTTCCGGCTTGTAGAGCGGAGTAACGCCCATGAAGTCCTCACGCGTAACAAAGGAGAGAGCACCTTTCTGTTCCTCTCTGTCTATAACGGCAAGAGCTTTCGTTACGTTCTCATTCATGCCGATACCTCCGTAAGCCCTTTCGCCTTGATGACTTCCCGCGCCGCGTCAACTGCCGCCGAAAGCGCAACCTTCGTCTCTTCTACGGACTCGAACTCAGCCGTAATGTCGAACTGGATAAGTCCTTTTGAATTCTGGGAAAGATTGATTCTCACCCTTTTGTTTGTCGTGTTAGCTTCTGCCATTTTTTTCTCCTTGGCGGTGGTTCCGCCGTCTTGTCGTAGCATAAGGTTGTGACTTTATTCTTCAAGGCTTTTTACCGATTTTCTTGAAGAATAAGACTTTTATTTCTTGTCACCGCCGTATTCACGGCGGAGCCAGATCCAAACTTTCTCCAGTTCCTTGCCTGTCATTTCTGAGACCGGCTTAGGAACCACGAGCCTTAACCTGCGGTACAGCATCCTGCTGTATACCTGCTTGCTGCCGTTGTTCACCGTCGCAAGATAACCGGTTATGATGCCGTTTATGTTTTTGCGGAGTATCTTCTCCATCTCGCTCGGTGGACAAGGCGGCAGCTCCGGCTTTTTGTCTGCCTTTGTTCCGTCCTGACCTTCCGCGCTCGAAGAAAGCGGGATAATCCACGGTCTTGCGTTTCCGCTGCCGTTCGATTCGTTCCGCTCACCGCCAAGCACAAGCTCCTGCTGCCCGTCGGAAAGCGGCACAAGTTCCTCGTTCCGAATCATTCTGACAGCTTTTCTGAAAGCCCAGTCAGCAGGAGCGAACACAATAGCGCACGACTTTCCTTTTGCGAGCCTGTTCGCCCTTGCGAAGCACTGCTCCAGCCACGGCACGGAGCGGATGTGCGAAAGACAGCAGATGCAGGCTATCTCCGGCACATTCAGCCCCTCATAAGCCATAGCGACCGTAACGAGAACGCGGTAAACGCCGCGCTTAAAGTCGTCAAGGTTACGCCTTGCAAGCGGCGTGTCCTCGCTCGTAGCAATCCGCGTCTCGTAACCGCAGTCAGCGAGGTGCGACCAGTAAGCTTTCGCAATCTCGATGTTCGGCGCGACTACAAGCATCTTTGCGTCCTGGTAATCTGCCCTTATGAGCCGGAATTCATCCAGCGCTGAATCAAGCAGATAGTCCGCGAATTCAGTCCGCAAAGCAGTGAACAAAGCTTTCGCGCTCTCTTCCCCCGAAAGCCGTGACTCGCCACGCGAGCCGTCCAGCTCCTCCCATTCGGCTTCCCCGTCTATCGTGCGGAACGAAACAGGAAGGATAGCTCTGTCAGCTATAGCCCTGTTACGTCCGTAGATGATTACCCGCCGTTTTTCATTGCCTGACAGTTCCGGCTTACCGTCCTTGTAAGCCATGAACGCTATTTTCTGTCCGTCTCCGCGAGAGAGCGTTCCGCTTGCCTTTACGACAAGAACCGCGCTCTTCACCATCGCATCAAGTGCCTTATGCCACTCAGAGCCGTCCGCCACATGGTGACATTCGTCCAAAAACAGAATGTACCTGTGCTTCCTGAACTCCGCCGCATGGCAGTCGGGATTCATCCCTACCGCCTGATACGTCGTGACATATCCTTGAAGACCTCTCGACAAGTCGGAGCCGTTATCGGCGGCTCTCACACGCTTGTCGGTGTTCCACCTCGGGTCGGAAAACTCTGCCTCGCCCTGGTATTTGAGCGCGTTCCTCGGTACGACCCAACAAATTCTGTCCGCAATCTTCGGTATAAGATTCTCCGCTAAAATCACCGGAACGAAGCTCTTTCCGCCACCGGGCGTTACCGAAAGGACGATTTCCGTAATCTCCCCGCCGTTGAGAATATCGCGGCAAGCGTCCACGACTGCCTGCTGATGGTAACGGAGCTTAAATTCTGCCATTGGTTTCGTCTCCGAACAAATCCGGCTGTGCAGCATCCTGTTTTTCCGACTCTTCTTTCTTAAGCTGGCTCATAAGTTTCCTTGCCCTGTCGTCAACATCTTTTTCCAGCATTTTTGCTTTCTGCATCGTGGTATAATTCCGTGTGCGGAAAAACTCCTTCTGGATTTTGCGCATCTGTATGACCTGCTCAACGAATGCCGTTATCTCCTCATCATTTCCTTCCATTGACTGTCTCCTCTTTCGTTATGTACTCGAACATATATCCGCTTTTCGTAGGTCTGCCTGTTTGAAGACGTTCTTTGACGGTTGAGATTCCCAGCCCTGTTTTTCTTGCCGCGTCGGTGAGCGTGTAAAACAGCTTCACGGAACCGCTTTCAAGTTCCGTCCGCCGGATTACTTTGTTCCTTATGCGGTTGTATTTCGTTTTTCTGCCAAACTGGTTGCGGTTGTTTTCGCTCGCCGTAACCCAGCGCAAATTGCGGTAATCGTTGTTCATCCTGATTCCGTCAATGTGGTCCACCTGCAGGGCATCCAGTCTGTTTCCTGTTCCGGTCGGCATTTTGACGAACATCAGGGCAACGTACTTATGGACTTTGATAAGCTTCTTAATCTTGGGGAGCGATACGATGGCATAGCCCTTGCTGTTCTGGCTGACGTTCAGGATTTTTCCGCTTCCGCTTTCCCTTACGTCACCGAAATTGCTCACCTCATACAATCCGTATGTCTGTGGTATCACTTTCCATTCGATTCCGGTCATGCGTCTGCCTCCGACATCATGTCAAGCTCAAAAACAACCTCCCTGAGCACGACGGAAACAGCATCGCTTTCGTTCGTGTTAATGCCGTCCATTGCCATAACCGCGCATTCAAGCTTTTTCACCTGTTTTTTGATTTTTGCCGCATCTTCTTTGCTCATTTTCCAAATTCCCCCTTGTCAAGTTCGTCGTAGATAATGTTGCTTAGTTCCGTACACTGCTCCAGAACCGTGACAACGCAGTTCGAATCATCTCCGTTTATGTCGTTCAGCGCGTGTATAGCCGTATTGATGATGTCCGTCATCTTGTACAGAGCTTCTTTCCAGCTCATATAACCCCCGCTTCCTTAAGCTGCTCTTCAAGACTTTCAATCGAGTTCACGACGATTCCCACAGCCCCGTTTCTGTTCATCGCATCAAGGAACCTGCGCTGCGCGTCAGACACTCTGCCGCCGACAGGCTTCTTGCACTCTATCCAGATTGAGATGCCGTCCTTGACTGCGTAGATGTCGGAAACACCGTTGACCGCATGACCGTTGCAGGTGAAAGACCTCATGAACTGACCGCTCTGTGCCTTGCCCGCCGCGTTGTTGCACCTCATGTGCCAGATCCGCCGGAGAGTAAGCCATTCCTCGATCTGCCGCAGTATCTCCGCCTCGCGGATTCTGGGTTCCAAACCGGACGAACGAACTCCGCTTCGTCTTATGCCAGGCATCATGCCAACCCCCCGACAATCTTCTCCGCACGAGAGTGTACATCGTCCTGCGCCGGGGAGAATTCCCATTTGTTCCTTATCCAGTCGATAATCTCGCTCTCGAAGAAAAGCACCGAGGATTTCGAGCCGACACCGCCTCTCTTGTGGTAAGGTATCTGGCCGGAAGCTACGAGCTGATACACGTACCCCTTCGAATAGCCAGTCATCTCTGCCACACGGTTTATCTTTACCGGTCTTTCGTTTAGCCTCGCTACGTCCGTTCCCATTCTTTCTTTCTCCTTTCCGTATCACGGCACAGTGCGAAATCTACCTTGCGGCGGAATTCGAACACACTTGAAGCGGAGCCTTTCGTACCACGTCCAAGCCTGCCGTTTATGTGGAAATACACTTTTCCGCCATCCAGCACCCCGGATGCGTTCCTGTACGAAAGCTCGACCCTGCCGCGCGTCCCTATACCCTTGCAGTCGAAGTTCATTCCGTGCCGTTTCTGCCATGCGGAGAACAGAGACACGAATGTCGCCCTGCTTGTCACTCCGCCCGCGAATGCCTCGAAAAGCATCCTCGGAAACTCATTTTTTTCAATGTCATCCATGACCATTTCCCTCCCGCAGGGGCATCCGCCCCTGTTTCAATCCGCATCAACGAACCATAAGTTCAAAATCCGTGCCGTTCGTCTTAATATTCACGACGCGGAACCCGACTGCGCTCACTGCCTTTATCAGGTCCATAAGCCTATTGTTCTCTTTCGTACCGTCTTTACTAACAGCGTCTTTTTCGTTAACATCACTCATAAGCTTTGCGCTTGCCCCGCGCCACAAATTGTCAAGACCCGTGAGCGCGGGGATTCTCCTTTACCCTTTATTTGCAACCGCCCTGACAGGGCGTTTTTTTTATGCCTAGACGAACCAGAGCACCTGCTCCGCGAACTTCTTGAAGCTCTCCATGCGCCCGATCATGTCCACGAACGAGATTATGCTTATGTCCAGAGCCTTGGCGCATTTGAAAAGCGGAATCCCGGAAGCTTTCTCGTAGCCTCTGTAAAGGTCTGTCCATACCTCGCGGGCTGACATGCCGTTCTCTTCCGCGACTTTCTTCACAAGACTCACAACCTTCTCGCGGGAACCCACAAGCTCCGTCGTGAAATCCGCGATGTCAGACGTAACAGGCTGACATACAGGAATAGCCGCGAAGCGTTTTACCGCGTTCTGCTCCAAAGCTGACACCCTCTCGCTGACTTTCTGCAGCGTAAACGCCATATCCCGGAGGTTTACGACAGGCGAAGCCGTGTAGTTGCCCGTCCTGCGGATCGCGGGAAGAACATCGTTCGTTACCCAGCGGCGAAAAGATTTAGCCTCGTCTTTGCGGCTCATAAAAATTGCATGGTAAAGTCCGCTTTCATTTATAATTTGGACTTTCTGATTTCCTCTCAGGGTCGGACTAATCGTCCGACCCTTTTCATCTTCATCAAGCCTCTTGGTCATATCATTTGCTTGTTTGAAGCCAAGAATCTTCGCAATGTCCGTTGCGACAAACCACGGATCTTCATTCTGCATTACAGTACGGACAGAACCGAATTCGGCATTTTCCCATTTCTGTACTGCTTGGATTCCGGTAGTCGTTTTCTTTTCTGCCATATCCTTTTCTCCTTATGCGAGAAATAAAAAACCCATAAATCAAGGGGTTCTGCTGGCTTTGCAGATTGTTCCGCTCTCAGATTCGGAACGCCCCCTTGGTTCATGGGTTCTTTCTGTTTCTGAGAGACTTTGCCTCCGCGACGGTAGCCAGCCGCCGAGAGCAGGAATACTTTCCTGCAGAAGTTAAAAAAAAGAGGTCTTTCAAAACAGTTACCGCTTCGGAGTTCACGGGTGCGGTTAAATCTGCCGGGAAAAAACCGCCTGTCTTAAAGACCTCAGAATTACAAGTTCATACTCCAATCTCCGGCAAGATTAGAGGTTCTGAAAACAATCCGGGTGGGAATGGGGATTGTTTTCGCAGGGCTTTGTCAAGACCTGCGAACAGGGTACCCTGTTCAAAAAAAATCAACCAATTGGTGATTTATGATTCAAGTATACAATCTTTTGGTTGATTGTCAAGCAAAATTTCAACCTTTTGTTGATTTTTTTTGCCGAAGATAAAAATATGACTGAAATAAAGGGGAAAGATATAGTTTTAAGGATTGATTCAATCCTTAAAGAACGAAATATAAAACGAAAAGCAGTTGCAGATGCTGTAGGAATTTCACTACAACCGTTTACTTCCTGGGCAAATCGAGGAAGTATTCCAGGTGCTGATATTGCCTATCATATTGCAGAATATCTTAATATACCTTTAGAATGGCTCTTAACTGGTAATAATCTAAAAACAAATTCATCTTTTTCAAACTCTCTCCCCACGGAAGTCATCACGCTTGCCGAGGACATCAACAGGCTTCCGCAAGAGTATCAGGAAATAATCAGGAACAACGTAGAGGCGTATAAGGCACTGTGCTTTAAATTGGAAAAGGAAAGCACACAAAATATTGGCTGAATCTCCGCATCTGGTAGGATAAAGCGTAAAAATCATATAAAACCGCTGAATTTTCGCTTAAGTTTGCAGAAAATCATATAAAAAAGCAAGAAAAACAGAAAAAAACACACATTCCACGCTTATTTTCGATAGCCTATCCATAGGCTATCGATAGGGTATGTATGACATATCTCAACTTGTATTTAAATTTATATTTAAATTTAGAATTTATATTAATATTTAAATTTAATATTAAGTATTATTCGAGGAGTCATTGATATCATATCTCATCTGCTTGACAATATTATCAAAAATGATAATATTTACTTATGGAACAAGAACTCAATACTGGGGAAAAGAAAAACAAATACAGGGTTATTTGGAAACGCAAAATAGAGAAGCAGATAGCAAAAATGCCTGAAAAAATGCAGAACAAATTCTATGAGCTTGTTTCCGATATCCGTAGAACCGGTCCGATTCAGAAGAGCTGGCCTAACTTTTCTGACCTTGGTAAAGACTTGTACCATTGCCACCTCGGCTACAGCTGGGTAGCCTGTTGGACGGCAGAAAAAAACGAGATTATTGTGGAGGTATACTATGTTGGCAGTAGAGAGCAAGCACCATATTAAGCTTCAGATGTACGGAACTGGACTTGATCTTGTGCAGGCAACGCTCCGCCGTGAATATCCGGGCATGAAGTTCTCCTATGACACAAAGGAAGATTCTGACGATGATTATATAGACTCCGAAGACAGTGAGATTATGAAGGAAATTGCCGCAAGGATGACACCGGGCGACCACCTTGTAATCCGCAGGGAGAACAAAGGCTGGACGCAGAAAGAGCTTTCCGAGAAAACCGGCATTGCAATCCCTAACATCTCTCTTATTGAAGCCGGAAAACGCCCTATAGGAGCAAGGACGGCAAAAAAGCTTGCTGCCGCGCTCGGTTGTGATGTCGGTGATTTTATCGCATAATTATTACAGCAAATCCGGCAGGGCTTCCACAGCACGCCTTTTCATCTCATCAGTGGCCTTAGCGTATTTCATTACCTGGCTAAGGCCGGAATGCCCCAGAAGCCGGGCGACGGTCACTGCATCCGCGCCATATCCGAGCGTGAGAGTAGCGAACGTGCGCCGCGCCGTGTGCCAACCTATTTTTTTCATTATTCCCGCTTTTGCCGCAATGTTTTTCAGAATACGGTAGGTTTTAGTTTTATCGGTTGCCAAAGAAAATACAAGCTCATCTGGCAAATGCTCTTTTCCGTCAAAAATCAGAGCACACGCGCTTTTATTGAGCGGAACATAAACAGGATTATGCGTCTTTTCCTGCCGTTTTATTATCTGCGGCGGATTCCGCTCAATCATCCCCCAAGTCAGCGATTCAAGATCGGATACGCGCAGACCTGTGAGGCAGCCGAAAAGGAACGTTCTTCGAATTTCCTTCTCAAAATCCGATTCAGGAACTACCCCCGCAAATTGTCTTACTTCATCTGCGTTCAGAAACACCATCTCCGGGTCTACGACTTTAACCAATGAAACGCCAGCTACTGGATCCTTGCTTATTATTCCGTCAGACAAAGCTTTTTTGAACACGGTTTTCACAAGCTTCATATATGATCCGACGCTGGTCTGCGAAATCTGCTTTCCGTTCCTCATTTTCGCGGTAAGCAGATTCGCCTGAAAATCCTCAATCCATTTCGGCGTAACCTGACCAATAAGAACGGACTCACCACCCGGAAAACTCTCTACATGCTTGATAAGCGCAATCATAGGTCTTGGATTAACCTGACGGGATGCGTGTTTTTTAAGGTATGATACAAGGGAGATGCTTTTTTCCGCGTCCGTCCTTATGCCCCATTCTCCGGCAAGGAGCTGAGCCTCACGCTTCGAACGGCAGACCTCGGCAAGCCTGTACAGCTCCTTATTCTGCTTTTTGTCATCGCTCAAAGTAATGTGGAGTGATTCCCATTTTCTTTCTCCATTCTGATAAATATCGAGGTAAAGTTTTCCCCTCTGCTCTCGGATTTTTACGCTCATATTGACCCCCGGCACAGCCAACGTGTTAATTTTTGTACGCTTTTTTATGGCGGCAGCCAACAAACTGCCTACAATTTTATACGTAATATTCTAAAATGATATGCTAAAAAATGCAACTATCTGATTGATAATAGTTTTATATTTATATGTTTTATAATATATTATACAATTTTATCAAAATATCTAAAACCATCTATAAATAAATGATAATTTCCTCACGCAAACTGGCTATCGCACACAGGGTGACAGCGAAAGCAATGACAAGTGTTTTTATACATATGAGACTTAGTTATATTGCGGATGGTTCGCTGCCATTGAAACAAACAGTCCGTTTTGTTAATATCGTCCTATGAAAAACCGAATGAGAAAGCTTATTATCTGCATAATGCTTATCGCATCAGCTGCGGTTGCAATCGCAGTTCCATCACTCACGAACAAAGAAATAGAGACAATTAAGAGCATTATAGACGATAGAATTGAATTCACATGTCTTTCAGACAAAGATGCACTTTCTGCTTCAAAAAAATATCTGGAAGATAAACAGACCTATGCTGACACGAACAGCTTTTCCGAGCAGGCAAAAATCATTATAGACAATCTTCTTGCGACCGAAATAATCTCGCACATGTACCAGATAGACCCCAAAGACCCGGAGATAAAGACATTCATCACTCCAAAAGTCGAAAAAGCCGCACAATGGATTGAAAACCACAAAAAAGATAGCGGAGTTTCGGCATACTTATACTGCACCACGGCAGAAATAATATCTTGTGGACTTAGCTATATGACTATGGGCGAAATAATGTCCTATGGACTTAAAATAAAAGATTTTTTTGTAAAAGCAACCGAAATAGATTCATCGGTCGCATTTGCGTACTCCGGTCTTGCTCAATGGTACTATCATGCACCGGGAATAGCAGGGGGCAGCACGAAAAAAGCATACTCGAACTTTGAGCTTGCATATCAGAATGCTTCTACAAAAGGCGAAAAATTCATGACAAACATGTATTTGTCTCAGTCATATTACGATCAAAAAAAATACGAAAAGGCTGCAGAATATCTTGCAATAGCGGAAAGAATTCTACCAGAAAGCCGCCTCATAAAATATATAAAAAAACTAAATGACGCAGGCTATGGCTATTACTATTACATGATAAACCGTGAGAAAGTCGAGAAAAAAGTCGGGGCAATGGAATAGGTCTGTGATTTAGCCGGAAAACCTTACTCAAAGAACTTTTTGAAATCATCACCTTAAAGTATGTGTATTATATTTCCGTCAACATCATGTATTATACGAACGGTTATCGTAATAAATGATTCAAAATAGCCGTCTATCAGCGTTTCGTTGTCGTAGCCTTTTTCAGAAAGCTCTTTTGCATCGTCAGGGTAACAGCGATTTATTTCATCGACAAATTCTTTAGTCATAGGATATATCGCATCTTGGAATGCTGTCAGCGAAACACCGTTTCTGGTAATCATAATCAAGTTTTCCAGTTCAGGGATCTCACTTGGAACACCATATGATATAGCATCATTTCCAAGTATGGTTATCAATTCTTTCTTGGAATCCATAACGAACGCCAAATCATCATCAATAAAGACATAATATCGTTCTTTTGGCGAAGATTTTGGCGAAGACAAATCTATTCCGTTTTTCTTCAATTCTTCAATTTCAGCAGGGTATCTTTGAAAAAGGATGTTATACATTGTTACATCAAGTTCTACCGCATCTGATTGAAGAGTATGTAAGGTTTGTCCGAATAGTACAGTGCTAAAGAAAAAAACTACAATGGTGGATAAAAGTTTTCTCATGGGGTTACCTCATTATGCAATAAACACTTTAAAAGTGAGAAACATTTTTTACCACAGCTTGACATTATATGTTAATATGTCATTTATTTTATAATAAATCTTTCTTTTAGAACTTGTCAAGTTTTTTTACGAATTAAATGCAACAGGGCTTGCCGCCAATCCCCCCTACAAAAAAAATGCCGTATAAACAAAAGATAAATCGTTTAATTTTCCTTGCGCTACTCCAGAATATCAAATATAGTTAATATTGGGTGCTTGGCAAACTAGATTCTGAACTATAAAGCTAAGAATCCAAGATTTTTATCAGGAGATTTAGAGTAATGGGTAAAAAATCATTGCGAGTATCGTTATCAATAAAAATACTCATCATGTTTCTTGCTGTTATCCTTACAGCAACTATCACAATCGGAGCAGCAGCATATTCGACTTCATCCAGCGGAATGGAAGAAAGCGTAGATAATCATTTTACTGCCGTGGCAACTGACGTAGCAAACCAGATTGCCGCAATTAACGAAAAGCACTTCACAGCTTTGCACTTTCTGGCTGAACTTGAATGCATGAAAGATGATTCTGTACCCATCGAAGAAAAGCAAAGACAACTTGCCAATATAGCTCCGGCATTCGGCGGACATTATGAGAACGTTGCTTTCTACAACGCAAACGGCGACGCAATCGTTGCTGACGGAAGATTCATGAACTTTGCGACAAGGCCTTATTTTATGGAGGCTTTTGCCGGAAAAAATTACGTTTCAGACCCGACACTAAGCCCAGTTACAGACAGTATTCTGCAACATTACAGCGTTCCTGTACGTAACCATGACGGAAAGATTGTCGGTGCAATCGTAATGGTTATAAGCGACAGTCTTCTTGTGGACATAATTCAGGACGTAGACCTTGGCGGCGGAATGCATCCGGCCGTTATAAACTGGATAGCCGGCACGACAATCGCGAACGTAAATGCTGGAACGGACGAAAATGCCGTTCCTCAGGAAGAAGGCGAAGAAGCAACGCTTGACGAGTCAGAAGGTTTAGGTCTTGTACTTGCTAACATCATGCAAGGACTTGAAGGCGTAGACACCTTCATTGATCCAAATATCGGAGCTCACCTGATTGCCGCATACAAGCGCGTTCCAAACACAAACTGGACGGTTTTCGCCGTAGCACCTTATGATATGTATTTTGGTGCTCTCACGACGATGCAGAAGCTCATCAATTTAATCGTAATCGTGACAATCATTATCTCAGCACTGATATCGCTCGTACTTGTACGATTACTCATAAGACCGCTTAAGACTGTAAAAAGCTCAATCACGACGATTGCAAGCGGCAACGCAGACCTTACACAGCGCATTCCGCAGGCAACGAACGACGAGATTGGCGATGTGGTAAACGGTTTCAACGACTTTATCGAAAAACTTCACGGCATTGTTTCATCTTTGCAGGACTCCAAGACAAACCTTATCACTGTAGACGGCGATCTTCAGGCAAGCACGCAGGACACATCCGCGTCGATAACAGAGATTATCTCAAACATTGAGAGCGTCAACAAGCAGATTTTGAACCAGGCCAACTCCGTTGACGAGACAGCGGGAGCCGTTAACCAGATAAGCGCGAACATTGAGTCGCTTGAACGCATGATCGGCTCACAGGCTGACAGCGTTTCACAGGCATCCACGGCGGTAGAGGAGATGATAGGCAACATCAATGCCGTAAACAGCTCCGTCGGCAAGATGATAACATCGTTCAACACATTGCAACAGCACTCAATCGCTGGCTCAAACACACAGAGCAACGCGAACGAGAAGATAGCCCACATAGAGGAACAGTCAGAGATGCTGCAGGACGCGAACACCGCCATTGCAAGCATTGCAGAGCAGACGAACTTGCTTGCTATGAACGCTGCTATTGAGGCGGCTCATGCGGGCGATGCCGGAAAAGGTTTCTCCGTCGTTGCGGACGAGATTCGTAAGCTTTCGGAGACATCTACAGAACAGTCGCGCACAATCGGTACGGAGCTAAAAAAGATTCAGGAAACAATCCGCGAAATTGTAGCTGTTTCCAGCGAAACGGATGCCGCATTCGCCGCCATCTCGCAAAGCGTCGCCGAGACAAGCCAGATTATCGAGCAGATAAGGGGCGCAATGGAAGAGCAGCAGATCGGCTCAAAGCAGATTACTTCCGCCTTGCAGTCAATGAATGACAGCACTTCAGAAGTTCGCGCGGCATCCGGCGAGATGACAGAAGGAAACAAGCATATTCTTTCCGAAATCCAGAAGCTCCAGATTGCCACCGAGACGATGAAGGACAGCATTCAGGAGATGCACACCGGCGCGCAGCGCATAAACGAGACTGGTTCCGCGCTTTCAACTATCTCCGGCAAAATGGCGGACAACATCAACAAGATTGGAGAGGAAATAGACCTTTTCAAAGTGTGATGCGACAATCTGTCGTATGCCGCAAAAATGGCAACAAGCCTGCGGTATGCGACAGGTCTATAAAACTATAAACACTTTTAGCCGAGCGAACGCAAGTTATGCAGCCAGGTTGCTTTTTTAGAAAATATACAGCCAGGTACAGGCAAAAAAACATTACATCGAGGTGCTGAATTATGAAACAAAACCCAATAATCAATTTTTTCTTTCGCTCTGAGGAAGATTTAAAAAATCTGACAGTTAGTGAAAAAGGTCAGCTCCCGGTTATAATCTACGGAAACCTGATATTCCTGCTAGGATTCGGTACGCTCGGGCTAACCCAGTTCATGCGCGGAACTTACACAATAATGGCTTTTACCGTTGCTGCTTTTCTTCTTTTCCTTACTGCCTGTATTCTTCTGAAAAAACGCAAAATCCAAACAGCTATTACGCTGAACACAATCGGCATACTTATTGCAATTGCCGGAATACTTTTCTTCATGGGGATGGGAAAAACTCCGCTCGAAATATACCGCTCCGCTTGTTTTATAATAGTAATGGCGATTTTCAACCAGCTTTTTTCAATGCGCTCGTATCACGTAAAACTTTTTGCTGCTTGTGCATCACTGCTTCTTGTAATTGCGCTCATCCTTGAATTTTTTGCGCTTAAAGACACGAACTTACTAGAAACTGTAGTGGCAATAGTCATCTGCTCAATAGCCACATTGTCATCATTTTACGGACTTGTCTTTTTATGGCAGCAGAACAGGCTTATCACCGATGAAGCAATAAAAGGCGAGAAAGCAGCTGAAACATCGCTGATTACGATACGAAATGTGCTTAGCAAAAGTTCAGAAGGCTTAGAGATTGGCAAAAAACTTAACGATGAAGTGCACAACGTGAACAGCGGAATAAACGATATAGACGAGCTTTACAAATATCTTGCGTCTGAGTCGGATGTGCTTTCGGAGCAGACATCTCTTGTAACATCATCAAGCACGGACGTGATGGAGCAGGTTTCACAGATGCAGGACAACGTGCTTCGTCAAAACAAATCGTTGATAAGCACATCGTCAGAAATAACACAAATCGCAAACAAACTTTCGAATATATCCGAGATTGCAGAAAAGCGGAAATCGTCAATGAACGAGATGACAATCATGCTCGACACTCAGCTTAAGCAGATAAAAAAACTTGTCACGGAAGTTGGGCTTGTACAAGAATCGTCAAACTCGATACGTACTTTTGTAGACACAGTAAATCAGATAGCAACACACACGGGTCTTCTTGCGATGAACGCCTCAATAGAAGCGGCGCACGCAGGATCGCTCGGCAAGGGATTTTCCGTTATCGCGCAGGAGATACGGAAACTTTCTGACGAAACGGCAAAAAATGCCGCGCAAATTACGGAGCAACTTAACACAAACGTAGAACTTGTTGAAAGCGCAACTTCTTCCGCAAACAGCTGCGCGGATTTCACAGGCAAAAGCAACGCGGAGCTGCACTCGACAGTGCAAGCGATAGAGGAAATTCTTGCGGGAATAAGCGAGATGAACACAAGCACCACACAAATTATGAACTCGCTCAAAGGACTTGAAAAAGAAGCTTCTGTAACGAACGCGCTTGTCGAAAAATCTGTTGGAGAGATAAACAGGCAGAATTCCACAATAGAAAGCATTTCGGGCTTTTCGCACACGCTCAAAAACCGCGTCGATTCGCTTAACACTGTTTTGCAGAATATAAAAACTTCAATGGAAAACGTGAACGAAGTCGCCAAAGAGAACGTGGAGACAAGCGCGAATATAGCAAAAACGCTTTCCAAATAAAGGAATTTCTAACAGGAAAATTGCCAGATTAGCAACACTGCGGCAAGGATTGTAGGGATGCGCATTTGAAACGAGTACGTCAGTGCGAAGTTTCAAACAGCGCAAACACGCGTCAGCGTGGTCGGAGGCGAAAGCCGTAGTCCCGGAAAGCCTGTTTTTTGCGGTCGCGAATGTGACCGCAAAAAGCCGCCCATAAAAAACAAAACTACAATCCTAATGCCCACTCATATGTACTGAGGTACGGATCCGGCTTTATTGCGCCCGGAGTAGCCCATATTTCATCTATAAGACCGTTCTCGTTAATTTTCCCGATACGAACCTGCTTGTACAAATGCTGGTTTTCACCGTCAATCGTTACAGTTCCCTCAGGAGCCGTAAAACTAAGCCCTTTTGCGGCAATCCGCACAGCCTCGACATCGAAACTGCCGGCTTTCTCACATGCCTTAGCCCACATCAGGACAGCAATATAACCAGCTTCTATAGGATCACCTGTTACCCGGTCTTTTCCGTATTCATTTTTGTAAGCAGAAACAAACTTGGCATTTTTATCTGTAGTTGTCGTTTCGTAATAATTCCATGCAACAAGATTGCCCTTAAGATACTCGACACCGACAGCGTTCACTTCTTCCTCAGCGATAGAAAAACTCATGACAGGAATTACGTCCGCAGTGATGCCGGCTTGAACAAGCTGCTTGAAGAAATGCACATTAGAGTCTCCGTTCAAGGAATTGATTATTACATCTGGCTCTTCCTGCTTTATTTCTTCGATTATCCGCGTAAAATCAGAATGCCCCATCGGAACATAAGTTTCACCGACACACTCCCCTTCCAGATCCACCAGCTGAGCCTTTATAATTCTGTTCGCAGTTCTAGGGAAAATATAGTCGCTTCCTATCAGATACATTTTCTTTCCAAAATTCTTGGCGCAGTAATCAACCGCCGGAACGACCTGCTGATTCGGAGAAGCCCCCATATACATGATGTTCGGGCTTGCCTCCATACCCTCATATTGGACAGGATACCACAAAAGTCCGTAAAGCTCCTCGAAAACAGGCATAACAGCCTTGCGCGATGCGGATGTCCAGCAACCGAAAACCGTCACAACTTTGTCTTCAGAAAGCAACTTACGCGATTTTTCCACGAAAGTAGAAGGATCACTCGCGCCGTCTTCTTCCACAACGACAATTTGTTTACCAAGGACACCACCAGCTTCATTTATTTCTTTTATTGCAAGAAGTTCTGAATCTCGGACAGGAATCTCGCTAATTGCCATAGTTCCTGACAAAGAATGAAGAATGCCGACTTTTACAGTGTTTTCTTCTTTTTCGCTGCAACCGGAAAACAACACAAATACAAACAATGCGGCTAATACCGAAGCAAAAATGATTCTGTGATTTTTATAATAACGATGACCGTACTGACTGCATCGCTGAGTTTTTTTGACTGAAACCTTATTCATACATCCCCCACTTCTAAAGTACATCATAAGTAACCATGCGGCCTTTTCCTTTAATGTCGCACTCAATCGGTTCACTGAACTTAACATCGCTGTCCTTAAGACGTATGTATACATTCTCTGACACTCGGATTCCGCCCGGAGTTGCAGCTGTCTCCATACGGCTTGCTACGTTCACAGAATCTCCCCAAACATCGTAAATGAATTTCGTACGCCCAATAACGCCTGCAATCGCGGAGCCGCTGTTAAGACCAATTCTCAAGGCGAACTGAATCTTCGCAGTCCTGTTGTATTTTTCTAGATCCTCAAGCATTCCTTTGGCAAAATCAACCATAATCTTTGCATGATTCTTGTTAGGAGTCGGAAGACCGCACGTAGTCATATAAGCATCCCCGATAGTCTTTATCTTCTCGACACCGCTCCGCTGCGCGCGAAGGTCGAACAAAGAGAACAAATCGTTAAGCGCATCTACAATCTCCTCTGGTGTATGACCGCTCGACATTTTTGTAAACTCGACTATATCAGAGAACAAAATCGTAACATCGTCAAAATTCTGGCCGATAGAATGCACCCCGTTCTTAAGTTCATCCGCAATAGGATCCGGCAAGATCGCGCGCAAAAGATAATCCGATTTCTCCTTTGCCTCTTCCAGTTCTGACGTACGTTGCGCTACCATTTTCTCAAGGCGTACGTTCTCATTCATAATACGCCGCTGTTTTATATAGAAGATAAGGAAAAGACTTCCCAAAAACAGGATTACTATAACAATCCAGAAAACAGGCATCTGGTAGATATAAGGCTTCTGCACGAAAAGAACCGCCTCCGCGCTGTCCGAATAAAAGCCGTCCCCGTTAATGGCGTTTACAAAGAACGTATGTGTTCCAGGAGAAAGATTCGTGTACGACATTGTGCGGCTGGTGGCTGGCGCACTGAAATCATCCTCAAAGTTCGTAAGCTTGTGCGTGAAGTGAATTCTCTCAGGCGCATCGAAACTCAAGCCTGTAAACGCAATGTCAACGCGCTTTGTACCTGGCGCAAGCACTATCGACGGCGGCTCGAAAGTGTAAAGGCTGTTGTCAAGAACGACGACATTATCAACGGAAACACTTTGTATCTGCACAAGCGGCATGACGCGGCTTTCGTATGAATGGCGGGAATCGTATATCGCAATACCATCAACCATAGCGAACCAAACACGTCCGTATCTGTCAACAAGGCTTTTTGCCGTAGAAGTCGGACCATCGGAATCAAGCCCGTCGTTCCTGTTGTAGAACTTTACGGAAAGCTTTTTTAGTCTGCCGGAAGCAGTGTCTATTATGTCATCAAGCGGTGCGGATGAAACACCGTGGTTGCTCGTCATCCAAAGCGTGTTGGACGAATCGACAAGAAGCTGGAACATCGAATCTGTCTCTAGTCCGTTATCAGAATCGATGCTCTGGAAGATATAAGGCACGCCGCTACGGCTATCAAAATTAGGGCACCGCGTAACGCCGCTTCCGCTACAAATCCAGAATGAGCCGTCAAGATCCTGCGTTATTTTGAATATTACGTTTCCGGCAAGACCGTTGTTCGACGTTATGTGAGAAAGAATCACTTCATCCCTCATAAGGTATATTCCGCCACCGTCCGTTCCAACCCAAACGATACCGTTCGTATCTTCATACAATGCCATTATATACTCATTCTCAAGACCATCACGCTGCCTGTAGTTTTTAATTGTTCCGTCCGCATGGATTATACTCAAGCCTGTAGTCGTTCCGACATAAAGCTCGTTCGGATCAGTCTCTATGGCAACTCGAACTTTGTTTCCGGCAAGGCCGTCATCCGTTGTCCAACTTTTTATATTCTCACCGTCATATCGCAGTTGCCCCGGCTTTGTATAGCAGCTCACAAGAACATCACCGTTTTTCGTCGCACAAACATCACGAATACGAAGCCCTTTCGTGTACTCCGTAAGCTTATTCTCGACGCGAACATCATGGTCGTAGCAAAGAACACCGGTATCTGTTCCTACCCAGATTTTTCCCGACCTGTCTTCTGTCAAACTGTTCACGGACTGTTCCATTCGGATTATCTTGAACTTTCCTTTCGTAAGCTTGCCGATTCCGTTTCTGTCAGTCGCTATCCAAATATTGTTCTCGCGGTCGCAGATAATTTTGTTAATCTTCGCAGAATTAAGCACAGTTCCTTCATATTCGCAAAACTTACCTTCGCTATAAACGACAAGCCCCTTCTCTGTTCCAAGCCAAATCGTACCGTCCTTTGAAACGAAAGAAGCCGTAGTCGGCATATAATCAGCAACAGTACCAGATTCAACTTTCTCAACACCGTGCTCGTTCATGCGGATAAGACCATGATCACCAAGCCCTACCCAGAAAACGCCATCTTTATCCTGACATATCGAAGTGGCAAAAAAATCGCCAAATTGTGCAAGATCAGATCGAGTCCTGAACAAACCATCCCTGAAAACGAAAAGCCCGCGTTCATTCGCCGTTATAAGCCAAACCCTGCCCTGAGCATCGCAGCAGAACGAAATTGCGAGCGTTCCCTTGGAAACAGTTCCAGCCTCGAACTGCGGTGTTAAAAGATGATCCTCCGGCGTTATATATACAATGCCAGCTGCCGTTCCTATCCAGATATTTCCTTTTTTATCTTCAGCAAAACAGCGGATAGAATTGTTCGGCAAACCGTTCTGAGTATTGTAAGTTTTCTTCCCATCCGGCGATATACACTGAACGCCTTCGTCATTCGAGCCGAGCCAAAGCCGTCCGCGAGAATCCTCAAGAATTGCACGGACGGACACAAAGCTAAGATCATTGTCGGCTGCCCGTTTGTGTGTGGTGAAAGTCATGCCGTCAAAACGCGCAAGTCCTTCATATGTACCGATATTTATATACCCATCCGATGTCTGCAATATATCAGTAATTGTAGTTCCATTCAAAGTTCCGAACGAATTCCATGACTGATAGACATAGTTGTCGAAAAATGAACTCTGGCTGAACCCTAAAACAGAGAAAAACGAAAAAATCACAAAAAAAACAAAAAAAGATACGCCTTTTTTCATGATTTAATATTTTATTCTTCGAGTTTGAAATTGGCAAGTTTGATTTTTCAACCAATATAAAGTACAATAATTTCAGTAAAATTTTCGGGGTAGGGAGCGACCCTGCGCGTTGCCAGCGTAGCGTTTCAATGCGCAGGGGAACAACAGTCCAGTGGACTGTTGTTAGCGAGTCTCGCGGAGAGCTATGCTCGTAGCGTACAACGGCTGTTCTGCGCATTGTCAGCGGAAGGGGAAAGTCTTCCCCACGCCCGCACGTTGTTGCGGGCTACCCTTTCATACGGGGGCAAGCTTTTTCCAGTTTTGCCCCCGTAACGCCCCCACATTGGAGTGTACAATGAACTACAAAATCAACGGGAACGAAAACGTTATATTTAATAACAACGCTTTTTACTGTGTTGGAACAGGCCGTATGGGTCTTGCGCTTCAAAAGCATTATTTCGAGCAGCTCAAATTCGTTCAGGGAAAAATCGGGTTCGAGCATATACGCGGACACGGACTTTTCAGCGATGACATGGCTATTTATCGCGAATACAAAGAAAAAGAAGACGCACCGGCAATAATAGAGTATTGCTGGACATACCTTGATATGGTGATGGACTCATACAAGGAAGTTGGCTTGCGTCCGTTCCTGGAGCTAGGCTTTATGCCCAAAAAGCTTGCGAGCGGCGACCAGACGATTTTCTATTGGAAAGGCAATGTCACGCCGCCTTCCGACTACAAAAAGTGGACCGATTTGGTGCAGGCAACGCTGAACCACCTTATAGAGCGGTACGGACGCGACGAAGTTGTCGAGTGGCCTGTTGAAGTGTGGAACGAGCCGAATCTTCCTGGCTTCTGGAAGGACGCGGACATGAACGAGTATTTCAAGCTTTACGACCTTACTTCACGCGCGGTTAAGGAAGTTGATCCGCGTTTCAAGGTAGGCGGTCCTGCCGTCTGCGGCGGAACTGACAAAGAATGGATAAAAGGCTTTTTGGAGTATGTCGAGGCGCACAAATGCCCGCTCGACTTTGTGAGCCGCCATCATTACACGACGTCGCTCCCGGAGAGGAACGGACACTACGGCTATCCAAAGCTTCACGAAGTTTCGGCTTGTTTTGAGCAGCTCGACTCTACGCGCGGCATTGTGGATTCTTTCGAGAAATTTAACAAAATGGATATCCATGTTACAGAGTTCAATACATCATACGTGCCGAACGCACCGGTTCATGACACGAACCAAAATGCCGCTTACATTGCGAATATGCTCGCGACGTTCGGAGACAACCACGCATCTTATTCATACTGGACTTTCGGCGACATTTTCGAGGAGTTCGGGGTGCCGTTCACGCCTTTCCACGGCGGGTTCGGGCTTGTGGCTAACGGACTTATCCCGAAGCCTACATTCTGGACGTTCGCTTTCTACAAAAACTTGACGAAACAGTATAAAAAATGCGTTCTTAAAACACCGGAGTGCGTCGTCGTGCAGAGCGCGGACAGTGCGAATGGTGCAACTTGCCCAGCTGGCGGCGAGTCCGCAAAGTCCGTTGCTGGAACTTGCGGTGCAAGCGACATTAACAGAGGGGTTTGCTACAAGGGCGTTGCTTGGAACATCCGTGAGCAAAAACCTATAACGCTTGAGCTGGAGCTTCCTCTTCCTGCAGAAGACGACGCGAACGTCCTTGTAACACACATGACAGACGAGAACGTCTGCAATCCGCTAAAAGTTTGGCACGACTTAGGCGAGCACCCGAACCCGCCTGCAGAAGAAATAGAGCTTTTGCGCGCCGCCGCCGTTCCGCAGATAACGACAAAACGCTGC
>JAIKVO010000164.1 GCA_024685655.1 Treponemataceae bacterium | reverse complement strand
TTGTTCAAAAGCTCGTCTCCAAGCTCGTCTATCATCTGTAAAACTTCCGGATCAAAAACGTCATCGGCTTTGATATGAGCCAGAAGGCTGTCTGTTGAACCAAATATACTTTCAAAATGATCCTGATTTACTTTTGTTGTTTCCCAGTCGTCAAACCAGTCTTCTTCGCCGTTGTCGAGCGTTAAGCGCGGTAGACCGAGACAGCCGATTATTGTGATTATTAGTAGCCCTATGATGAAGCCCCAGCGGTGTTTTACTTCGAACCGCCCGAACTTTTCAAACCAGTCATTGATTTTTGTGACTTTCACTTTGGTTTCTCCTCTGAAATTATTAGGTGCGTTAGTCAAGTGCGCCTTTTTTTGTTGTGCGTTAGTCGTACCTAACTTATTGATAACAGCGTTATCATAACGATAACACCGTTATCATGTCAATACTATTTTGCACAATGGAGTGATATAAATTGCAAAAAAGGCGAAAAAATGATAACAATGTTATCGAAATTCACTTTTTATCCTTACTTGTTCGTTGACATATCGCAAATTTTGTCGCTAGAATATCAAAGTTGCGGGCAGAACATCATAGGTTTACGTGCGCACAAGCACCATAAAGGAAAAAAGTATGGCAGAATCATCAGCAGAAACAAAAGAAAAAATCTTAAACAGCGCAAAAACAGAATTTCTTGAGAACGGCTTTATGAACGCATCTTTGCGCACAATCGCCGCTAACGCGGGGCTTACTACGGGCGCGATGTACCGTCACTTTAAGGACAAAGATGCTCTCTTTTGTGCCCTTGTCGATGAAGCCATAGACGTGACGAACAAAGCTGTGATGCTTGCTGATGCTGTTCATCATGTTGATTTGGACAATGCTGTTTCTAAAGAGCATTTTGAGCAGGAAAAGAAGACAACGAACGACCTGCTTGATTATATGTTCGAGCACTTCGACATCTTTACGCTGCTTTTAACAAAGGCTGCGGGCAGCACGCACGAGCATTTTCAGGAAGAAATCTGCGAGTTGTATACAACAAACTGCGAGCAGACTTTTAACATGATGTACGAAAACCACTTCTCAACGAAAAAAATCGATAAAATGACGGTTCATTTCATCGCTTCAACGATTATAAATGCATTCGTAGAGATTATCACGCACAAAATGACGAAAGAAGCTGCCGTCCAGTATATAGAAAACATCGAAGAATTCACGCGCTACGGAATGATTCACATGATGGGACTTCCGTGTATCGGAGACTGAATAATCAGGTTCGTCCTGTATCCACAGCTTAGAGATACGTCTGCTCAAGGCACACTACGCACAAGGTTTGACACGACCGCTTTGACGCTTGCTAACAATTATTAACCGTCATAAAGAAACGGATACATCTTATAGACGTATCCGTTTCTTTGTGTTCGCTCCAGATTTTAAAAATTATTTGCTTTTTCCGGCAATTGTATCGAAAGCATTTTTTAGGTTTATCAGAAGCGAACGTTTTTCTTCTTTAGTAAGCTTCTTAATATCTATAGAATCGTTGTTTACAATCAGCTCTTCGTTCTCGGTAATTCTGACAATCTCTTTCTTTGCGGCATTGTTCTTTATACGTAACGGTCTATACCCCTTTACAGGGCCCGGAATACCTTTCATATTGTATGTTCCGGCAACCTCACACTCAATTTCATCTTTTACGAGCATGTACGTATCTTCACTTATCAGAATTGAGTCCGGCTCACAGGCAGCTTCATAGCGAGCCGCAAGATTAACGTTGTTACCTATGATTGTATAGTCCATTTTCATTTCAGAACCGAAGTTTCCGATGGTACAATAACCTGTGTTGATACCCATGCGTACATGGAACGGATTCACAATTCCCTTCTTTTTCCATTTATCACGGAAATCGATCATCGAAAGCTGCATCTCCATTGCCATCTTTACAGCGCGGATAGCATGGTCTTGGTCAGAAGTGAACTCAGGATCACCAAAGAAAACCATAACCGCATCACCGACATATTTATCAATTGTACCACGATATTTTTCAGCTATCTGCGCCATTCTATCAAGGTATGAATTAAGCAGATTAGAAACATCTTCCGGTTCAAGAGAATCTGTCGTAGCCGTAAAATTCTTTACGTCAGAGAAGAAAACAGTCAGCTTTTTGCGGTAATGATTATCAATAGAAACATCACGATCACCGCCTGCTATAGAAGCATACAGCTGCGGAGAAAGATAGTGCTTCATTTTCTCATTCAGAGCATTTATCTGTTCCGTTCGTTCTGCTACCGTCTGTTCAAGAGAACTGTTCATTGTCTCAATCGTAGAAATCTTGCTGCTCAGTTCGTTGCGGAGTTCGTTGAAAGCATCTCCAAGACGGCCTATTTCATCGTTAATGCTAAGATGAACTTCTTCCTCCAAATTGCCTGATCTGAAACTATTAACACCGGACAAAAGCTGCCCCAAAGGATTAAGTATTGAATCAGAAACTTTAAGAACCGCGACCAAAACGATAATTATTACAATCACAGCAAGAATCACATACATAAGAACAACTGTTATAAAAATCTTAAGATATGGGAATGCATCTACATATACATGCAGGATTCCAACAAGTTTGTCTTTGTTATCTTTAAGGATACGGAATTCATTTAGTCCAGAATCACTGAAACTTACATCCTCAAGATTTTTATTCAAATGAGCTACTTCGTTATAGCGTTCCTGCGAAATTTCAAGCTGTGCCGTTTTAATTACAGGCTCACTATCAACATAAATCGCAATATCAGCCTCAATATCTTTTGACATTTTTGTAAAGAAATCATTGTTTTCTTCAAAAATGAAACGAACCATAACGACACCGATTACTTCATCGTTACGCTGAACAGGAATGGTCGCAATATAGCACGGGAACGGATCCTGCAAACCATTAAGCACATTTATGGTGTCTATGCTGCTTGTACCACCTAGGGCTTCTCTCAACAAAAGCTGCTCGTTCGAAGAAAGCTCCTTGCGATTCGTAAACACCGATGACTTTGTTTTACCTATATCAGATACAGTTTTTCCTTCAGAATCAAAAATCGTGACATAATAACTAGTATTCTTATCAAGAAGATTATACAGATAGTTTGAAATACGCGAGGAGCTTTTCATATCAAGACCGATTTGAAGAGCCTTGTCATCTGCGATATTTTTCGCGAAGTCATATGTGGAAGACTTTTGGCTTTCCATGAAAATTTCTGCAAGCTGGACTTTGTTTCGTATAAGATTCACAGCATCTTTCCGAGTCGCAAAATAAAAATAAACGACCGAAAACACGCAGATCAAAAGAATAATACCTACAGAAAGCAAAATAAACACTTTGCGTAATCTGTTTTTTATGGAATTCCCCTTTTCAACATTATCATCCTTAACAAAATCATTGATTTTATTTTGAACAATTATATCACTCATACTGTGCTCCTCGTAACAGTGTTCTGAATGTAGATTTATCGAGCAATGCTAGCAATGTTGCAAGTTTTGGTCCTTTATCAGAACCAAGCAAAAGCTTGTACATTGCCATGAAAACTTCTTTCTGTAATGCCGAAAGCTTCTCGTCCGATTTTTCATTTTCTGTAAGATTCAACACTTCCCTTGGGGCATTATGCAAAAGCTCATTTATTTCGTCCTCTTTTTCAAGATTGATGATATCACGAGTTATGATGCATATAGCCTTTCGACAGTTTTCAGAGAAAGAATCCCAAGCGCTTTGATTGAATTCAGACAAAAGCTGAGCTTCGTTCTTAACGTTCTTGTATTTATAAAGCCAGTTATGCGCCGCATCAAGTCTAGGAGATACACTTCTTCTTAGTTCTTCTGCGGTTCCTTCAAAATCAGTTATTCTGAGCAAAAGCTTTGAGGCAAGCTGTTTGTCACCGTTCGCAATCTCTAGCGCAGTTGTTATGATTTTGAACGGAATTACAATTTTAGGAGCTGCCACAGAATTAGTAGCTATTTTCCATATCCTTGTCTCTACTTCTGTTGCTTCTCCAGAGCGTACTTTTTTACAGAACATATCCCATTCATGATAGATTCGGAAAATGCCTGCTTCAATATCAATTATGATAGGCTTATTCGGAGCGTTTTTTACAAGCAGCCAGCGAACCACAGGAGGTTCCAGCACGTCGCAGAATCTAGAGGCCAGCGCACGTTCCCCTAATGCTCGCGACACTTTTGCTACTCCTGGAATGCCGATAAACCTGTACAAAAGTGAAAAAGGTGTTTTTCCTCCGAATATCTCTGAAGCAATTCTTGTAGCAACAGAATAGCTTCCTGTGTCAGTAAGCTGATTTTCGCCAGAACTTTCAAAATTCACTGAATCATCTGACCAACGCAACGCCCAGTTTGCTTTCCAGATAAGCTTTCCATTGAAACCAGAGTAAATGTTATATGACCCCTGATGTCCGCATTTCTTGCAAATATATGTTATTGTGGTATTCTGCTTATCGTAGGAAATCGTTTTCGCGCTGTCGCGTCCGCAATTTTCGCAATATACTTCGAGCGGATAATATTCTTCGCGCTGTTTTTGAACTTCTTCATTGTAAGGTTGTTTCGCCGCATTGATAATGTCAAAAATTTCAAATCTTTTCTCAATTGCATGCGCAATATGTTTTTTGTAATATCCAGATTTATATTTTAACGCTTGATAATCATAATCAGGAATGAACCCGCAGCGGTGCAAGCATAACTCGAAAGTATGCATATAATGCTCACCGTAAGAATTATAATTGCCTGAAAAATCGGGAACTTCGCGCAGAGTTTTTCCAAGGTACGGTTCTACAGCTTCTTTTGTCGTGTAGAAAGGAATTTTGCAAAAGTGATCGTAGTCGTCCCAGTAATAAACAAGACGTACTCTGTAACCCCGTCTTCTTAGTTCATCTGCGACAAAAGAACTAATGGCAATTTCGCGCAGAATACCAAAATGTATTGGGCAAGACGGAGTCATTCCTGCAGCGCAAGTAATTAAGCCATCCGTATCCATTTTTTGTTCTTTCATATACGAAAGCAAGCTTTCAACCGCCTCGTCAATCCAGAACGTTTTGTTTTTCAGTTCGTAAATCATTTTTCACTCTCCAATATTTTACCAATATAACAAATCAATTGATGCAAGGGTCTCTAGAGGAATATCAAGACCGATTTTTTCAAGCGTTGTCATATTCAATGCGATTGACGGCATTCCCGTGAAAATCTGTTCAAGAGCACGGGGCTTTTCGCCTGACAATATCGCTATAATTTTATTCGCATTGTACAAACCGATTTTTTCTATTTCAAGAGAAGATACTCCCATCAATATTCCGTCTTTTACGCGTATTGAACCTTCCAGCGCAAATGAAGGGATTTTGTATTTATTCAGTATTTTCACAATATCATTCATTATGTCATATTCTGTTACCGCAGTTGATGCTCCTATATAAACAGCATCCGCTTTACGGCATACATCCTCAAGCGCTGCAAGATAAAGTCTCTTCGTATCTTTGTCAACTTTTTCTTTTACGTTTGTATTCCGCACGATATCAAAGTTTTCTTTAAGTGCCACGATCTCAACATCCTTTACGGCACCGTATAACCTACCATACTCATCATCACCATAAACAATGCCCAGTTTCTTGAATCCGATCAAATCATGGAAAAGCTGAACCTGACGCTGATACTGGTTCGGATCGATTCTGCAAGTTATGAAATTTTTGCCCGAATCTGACTGAGAATAAGAAATACCTGCGGCAACAGAATCGTTGACGGCCTCTACAAGGACAGGAATAGGATATGTCTCATAGTCTGTGAAAAAAGAACCAGCAACACCACCAAAGGCAAGAATAATATCAACATTAGCTGTCGTCGCTTTCTTAAGCTTGTCAGCTTTTCGCATATCATCGCCCCAGTTAAGGTTTATGTTGTATGAAGGATCAAAGTAGATATAATCGCTGTATTTATCACCAAGTATTTTTAAAAGCGATTCTATACTTTCTGTTGTTTCAGGTATTTCAATATTCTGATTAATCCAGCCATTCTGCTGAAGTCCTATCAAAATTGCCCTGAAATGTTCGTTGAATTCCCAATAAGAACCACTCTGTAATATGCCAATTTTATAAAGAGAGCCGTCATCTTTTACATGAGCCTGGTATCTGTTCGTTTGTGTTTCATTGGTTTTTGCGAAATCAGAAAAGCCAGTAGCAAAAAAATCGGTTCCGCTGAAAGATTGTTTTAAAGTACCTTTTCGGTCGATGTAAATTTCATCTGAGTTTATGAATATATCCATTGGAACTTTATAGCCAATCTGTTGCGCTGTATAAAGATTAAGAGCGATAAGAGGCGTGCTTTCAAATTTCTGCGGAAGAGAACGCGGCTTAACACCGTTGAACGCATGCGACAATTTCGTTGCCATGTAAATACCGGAACTTGTCATGCTAGCAGATGAAAGACTATACAGGATTCCGTCTTTTACACGGATAGAACCTTCCAGAGCGAATGAAGGCTTTTTCGCTTCATCAAGGATTTCAACGATTTGATCCATGATGTCGTATTCTGTAACTGCCGTACCCGCACCTATATACACTGCATCAGCTTTTGACGCGACATCTTTCAGGGCTTCCAGATACAGTCCCACAGTCTCATCTGTAGTATCTTCAATAACGTTCGTATTACGGATAATTTCAAGACCTTCTTCAGCAGCTATTTCCTCAACATCACTTACCGCACTGTAGATTCTACCGTAGTCATCATCTCCGTATACGATGCCTATCGATTTCATTCCAGTCGCTTTTGCGAAAAGACGAATCTGCTGTTTGTATATATCTGGATCGATTTTTCCAGAAAAGAAATCACGCCCGGAATCTTCCAAAGAAACAGTAACACCAGCACCATAAGAGTCCGTAATTGCATCAGCAAAAACAGGTATCGGGTAAGTGTCATTGTTATAGAAAACTTTTGCAGCCATTCCACCGTATGCAATGACGACATCAACTTCAGGAGCTTTTTCAGAAAAATACTTTTCATTAAGTTCTTTTTCTGCTTCAGCATCTCCCCAATCCATATTAATAAAATATGGTTCATAAAATTCTACATAATCGCTGTAATTCTGCCACGAAAGCCATGAAATCAGCTGTCTGTTTGTATTTATTGAAGAAGGAATCTGTATTGAATGCGCCCAACCGATGCTCACAAAACCTTCTATAAGAGCCTTGAAATTATCATAAAACTCCCAATATTCACCGGAAATTACAATACCGATTTTATACTTTTCCCTGCCGTTTTTAAGATACGGACTTACAGGTGTTCCGTATTCTTCTGTATCTATGTTTGTTTCCGCTTTTTTCTGAATTCTATGTGTGTAAACTACGTTTTTTTCAACCCAGTTTGTTTCTTTTTCAGCCCCACTCCAATATAAATCTGAAGAAAGATTTTTTCCGCATCCACATAAAAAAAGACAAAGAAATGCGGCTATGGCAAAAACTGTAAAAATACGTTTCATTTCTGACCTCCGTTTCCTTTCTTCTGCTGCCGGCCGTTTTTGCCCAGAATAATGAACAGAACTGCTCCTATAAGTGAATAGGCGCCGATAACAAGCATACTTCCAGAGAATGCCATCATTGTAATTATTGTACTTGTTACTGTCGGAATTGCTACCGAAATAACTTTTTCAATCGTTTTATAGCTCTGAAGAATATTCTCTTCATCGACATCTGATATCTGGCCGGATTCTATATATACTTCCTCGATTGCATCAATAAATACGTTATCTATACCCATTGCAAACATCAACGCAAAGAATATGATAAATCCGCCCGCCTGCCAGAAATTGAAGATAATCATTATTACACCGACACAAACCGCACCGAATGCGATAAGAACCTTGTCGTTCTTGAATTTATCTGAGAATTTACTGACAGAAGAAGCAGCAAGACTTACGATGCTGAAAATACAAAGTATTCGTCCAATATTACCCTGCGATAGAAGCAATGTCTCACTCATATACAGAGGCAGCAGGAATTGGAAGAGTCCTACATAAATCAGCTGGAAAGGAATGTTTATGCACAATATATATGACAGAATGTGTCTTGAGAAAAACACTCTGAAAAACTGTTTTGCAGAAAGGCTTTTCTTGACCGGTTGTAATTCAGACGTAGCAGAAGATGCTTTTTGTTCTTTAATACAGAACAATGAGAAGAACAAAAAGAACAATGCGAAAACGATCGACACTATTATACCGGCTTCATAGCCGAATTTATTCGATATAACACCACCGACAGAAATTGATGCAATAGAAGCTGATGCTGAAGCTGCCGCATTCGTTCCAAAACCCTGGCTACGAGTTCTGTCACTTGTATAGGCAATTACAAGCGATGAAGTACTCAGAAGGACTCCTCCGAATCCGAATCCGGCAATAAAACGCGCGATAATAAGAATCAGCATGTCAGGTGAGATTATCGTACATGCCGAACCTGCAATGAACATCAAAGACATAATTATGTAGCGTTTTCGTATCGAAAGGTTCTTCAACGCAAAGATCGTAATGAACATTGCTGTCATAATTCCGAGCATGTATGAACTTACTGGCAAACTTATGGCAGTGTTCGGGTCTATACCAGCAAGAATACCTGGCGATTTTGCGAATATTTCCTTGATGAAAAGCGGAATGAAAGAAAGAGTCTCGAACGCTGCGAACATAAAGAAGAATGTGCTGACTTTTATAAGACGTAATGCGTTCGCTTCATCAAAGGGTGTCATTTCAGAAACTTGCTTCGTAATGCTCTTCTTGTTCTGCATCAGTATGAAGAAATCTTTCAAAATAAACGAAAAAAGAAGCGCAACAATGATGATTGTTCCAGAATCGAGCGCCATATCACGAAGAATCTCGTTAATCATGGGTCTGTTCAGTCGGAACACAAGATAATCGGAATTACTGGTTGAAGATAACGGGAAGAATGTCAGATCCGTATCGTTTTTATCAAGGCGGGTTCCAGTGTTCCATACATCCGGATCACTAGTACTGCTCGTTAATACTGAATAAGATGAATCTGTGATGTAAATTTCAGAACACTGCGGATTTCCCGCTATACGGTCGCCAAGATATTGTGGAACCCGAGAAAGCTCATTGTATCCGTCGATATATTCAAGCGGTTTCTGCAAATCTTCAGCAACAGATTTCGCCATGACGGTCATGTTCTTGTTGAATACGAATGACAAATCATTGTTGTACGTGCTGTATGCGTTCCACGAGAATGCTATCTGAGAGACAAGAAGAAGGAAAACCGTAATAAACGTTTCGCTCCATGAATAGCGTTTCAAAAGCAAATAAAACAACAAATAGAAAACCGAACAGATACCAAGAAGAACAGCACCGAGTCCGACAATCTTACGAGTCATTTTAAGTATGTACGAAGTAATCAGTTGTCGCGGGAACTCAATTACGACACAGCCTTCTATGGAGTTTGAGTCATACAATGGAATACAGATATATTCTGAATCTCCGAATGTAACCGTATATGGGGTTGTTCCTACCGAGGTTTCCTCATCGTCATTGAAACATTCGAACGGCAATAAGTTCTGCGCCATTACAGAACGGGTTGAATAAAGAACAAGTTCATTTTTATCTGTTACGTATATATGTGAAATTCCGTCAGAACGATCCAGAGCCTCATAAAAAAGGCTTTGAACTTGATCAGGAATAAGGGTGAGCTTTTTTCCAAGACTAAGCGATGATTCGATACGAGTTTTTATAAATTCACCCTGTACGTTGTACTGGCGTATAAGAGAATCGCGATAAACACTCTCAAAACCGGAAAGTCCAAGCAAACCGTTTACAGCAAGACCAACAATAAAAACAAGAAGGAAAGCTACGAAGCTCAATATATCAGAGCGGCGCGAACTCATAGAAAAACTCCCTTGTGTATTGAAAATCAAAAGAATTGGTTTTCAATAATTTTTTCACTAATAGTACGTAATAGTTTCGGCATAAAAATAGCAAAACTTTAAGCGACAAAACTTTTTAATCAACGTACAATTTATATTATATAATAACATACGGAATATCACAAATAAATTAATGAATCCGTATAACTCCCTCTTACACCATTCAAATACAACATTTTTCAACAAACCGGTTCATACATAAAAAAGAAGCAGAAGTATAATTTACAGAGAAGGAAACAGAATCGCCCGCATGGTATCGACATTTCGATTCAGTAATGTCAATCACAGTAAAATCAAAGGTCTGACCTGCCAGTATTATGTCGGGATCTTCCGGGAAAATATCTGCCTGAGGCGCGACAAGAATCCCGAAATCAAGAACAGCGCAAAGGCGGTTTCCAGAAGGACGAGGTACAGAGTGTGAACCTAGAGCGTTCAGACCGTCGCTCTTCTGCTCCGGAATATTCTTCTTCTGAAGCTCAATGATTTCTGCGCTGAATTTGAAAACATCACGGTTAAGACCTTTTATTTCAGCTCCTTTTGATGAATTGAAACCGAAAAAAATTCCCTCTCCGCAACGTATTTCTGAAATCACAAGCCCTGCCGCATTCTTACTTTCCGCAATTTTTTCCGATTCAAGCATATCATGCATGACAGTTCCGCCGACAGACACGAACGGTTTTTCAAGTTTTCTGATTTTCTGAATATAAAGCGCGGTTTCTGAAAGCATATTAAGGCTTTCCATATCTGGCATTTTTCCAGAAAGGCAGGCAAAATTCGCTGAAACCCCGATAATCGGAAGGTCGCAATATTCCGTGACAAGACTCTTTATATCATTCTGAGAAAGGCCGTCTTTATAATCACCGCATTCCATGATCAGAACGACTTGCGGACGGTATTCAGCAGGAATCTTTTTGATTTCTTTAAGGCAGTTTTCATCAGAAAGGTAAAAACGTATAGGCTTTGTGAGAAGAGGTGTATATTGATTTTCACAAGGATTTGTGCCAGTTGCTGAAAAATCTTTTTCGGAAACCGAGATATAATTCTCAGCCGATTTTTTGTCCGGCACGCACATTTGGGCATATTTTTTAATGTCGGAAAGCCTTGTTTTTATGACACAACATTGCAGATTATTGCGAATAGATTCCGGAATATTCCACAAATTCTGCATGTTGCTGTCAGAAATAACATTCACGCCGTTCTTTATAAGAATATCTATATATTTGGATTCGCTCAGACAGAATTTTGTAACAACATTCAAAGATGCACCGTTTTTTTCTGCTATTTTCTGCCAGTATGAAAGGTTTTCCACAAGTTTTTTTTCATCAAGATAGATATAATCCATATCAATATTATAGCACACTAAATTCAGAAATCATCCTGCGCTAAAAACTCTTCAAAAAAAACTTAAAACTTAAAGACCGCTTGTTTTTTCACGAACGCTACTGCTTTGTCAAAGTTTCCTCTAAAAACTGAAACTTTGTAGAGGCTCTTATTTATCCTGAGGACCTTTATTGTACGTTTTTTGCTTGCTCTCATACATAATGCTGTCCGCTTTGTTGACGTACTCACTTAATGACAATGAAGATTCCGGGTCGGACAAAATGTAGCCGATACTCACTGTCAGCGGATATGTAAGATTCATAGAATTCACCCTCGTTTTAAGTTCTTGGTCATAACTTTCTATGAACTTTTTCACCAGATTTTCACTTTCACATGCTCCAATCGCAATGAACTCATCACCACCGTAACGTATCCCTATCCAACCGTCCGGCATTTTGTCCCGAAGCACAGATGCGACAGTCCTTATAGCAAGGTCGCCCTGAACATGACCGAAATTGTCATTTATATACTTCATGCGGTTAATATCAATGAATACAACGGCACATTGCATCTTATCTTTATGAGCATTCTCCATCAAAGGAACAGCTTTCTGATTCATTCCGAAACGATTGTTAAGTCCAGTAAGCTCATCTGTGTTCGAAATTGCAAGAAGAGTCCTGTTCATCTCTTCTAAACGGCAGTTCTTACGATACTGTTCGATATTGTAATTCATCTGCATCATATAAAGATTAAGTGTCCTGTCACGGATACTTTCAATTGAATCGCAAGTAACGATATAACCGAACAGATGCTCGTCAAAATGCATAGACGTAAATGTAAAAACAGACGGTTGAACACTTTTCTCGTAACCGGGGATAAGCTCAGAACGCGGAAATTCACCAGGAACCGATATAACGCTTTCTTTTACCGCAACAAGACAGTTCATCGTATCAGAGTATTCATCCATAACCGGTAGCGATGATTGAATTATGTTTCTTTTAGCTCCATTATCAATAACAAAATAAAACTCATCGCCCCGCAATGATCGATTCGACGAATAAAACTTATACAAGTTTTCCTTGAAAGTCTCGAAAGAAGCACAGGCAAATATTTCTGTTGTCATATCAGCCTCCATGCTCTTAAACATCAGGCTTTCCATCTCTTTTGTATAAGCATCTATACAAAACTGCCTTCTAACTTTATCCGCCGTAGAAGTCTTTCTGCAACCGCAACTTTCGTTTTTCATAAAAGCAGTCGGAACAATTAAATGGTCAGAAGTACAAACTCCTTCCATTTTTTGTATTAAATGGTGTGCCGCCAGATATCCGATTTTCTCATAGTTCTGATATACGGTCGTTATTGATGGGAAAAATGTATCTGAGTACGAAATTCTATCGAATCCGGTTACAATAAAATCATCCGGTACGGAATATCCCATTCGGCTCAAACCAACACACACAGCAAGCGCATTGTGGTCATTCGCACAAATAAAAGCATCAGGTGGATCCTTTCTTTTACAGAATTCCATCGCATAATTCATACTTGTAAGATATTCCCAGTTCGTATAACAGATATTTTCTGGCTTCAACTCTATTCCGTATTTAGCGAGTGCTTCACGCGTCGCAATAAGACGTTCGTTTGAGTCAATATGTTCTCGTGTACCAGCAAAAAAAGCAGGATTTTTTATGTGATGCTTCTTTACAAGATGCTTAACCATATCGTTCATTCCTGAGAAATTGTCGATACCAACATAATCAATACCTTCAAATGGAATTCCGACACTTACGGTATTTACGTGTTTTTCAGCAAGCTTTTTCGCAAGCCTTTCAGGGGTAGATTCTGAGTTCAGCATATTCGAAAAAAGGATAACGCCATCAAAATCCGAATAATCAGGAAGATCGAAAATAGCATCTTCACCTTTATTTCGTGCTGCCGTTTGTGAAAATGCCGCATAGCTCAAGAAAAGGAATAAATCAATATTAAGATTGTCAGTTTCTGATCGAATTCCTTTCAAAGCCTGAGAAATACTGATATTGTTCCAACCGTTCGCCAGTACAGCAATTTTACGTTTCATACTTAAATATCATTATAACATGTAAATTTAAATTTTAACCATAATTATTTTTTAATTCGCATTACATTTTTCTTAAAAACTCAGGCAGGAACCGTGAACAACGTGAGCGCAGAAACTTTCTCTATTCCATAAGATTTAAGAACGGCGGCACAACTGGAAAGAGTGCTTCCAGTCGTCATTACATCATCTAGAAGAACCACATGAGACGGAAGATGGTTTTCCTCACAGAAAGAGACGTTCTTTCTGCCGTAAATATAATCATTTTTTGTTACACGATTTTCTTTGTATTGCGCCGCACGGACAAGTATTTTTGAAGCCTTATACTGACTGTTGCGAGAAAGTCTTTCTGTGCGTCCTAGTTTTTTTTGCTGTACCATACTCGTTCGCTCAAGGTATTTGAGCACTTCCACTCCATATTTCCTCTTGAATACAGAAGCCAGACTGTCCGTCTGATCCCACCCTTTTTTGTGTATTTTTCCAGGCCGTGGCGGTACGGGAACAATAGGCAACCCCTTGAAATTGTATGCATACAATTTTTCCATGCATTCAGCAAAAAAAGGCGTTAGAGATTTCCGTCCTGCAATTTTCCACTCGTAAAGAAGTTGCTTTTTATTCAACAGATACGGAAAAACCGAACATATTCCATCAAGATTTCTTGCAGGCACTTTTTCTGTGCGGCACTGCATGCATATTTCAATTTCAGAAAGAATCGGCTTTCCACATATCACGCAGTGAGCAGATACAGGTGCATCAGAAGCTTCTTTGGAAAGAGAATTAACACATGTACGGCATAAAGGAATCCCGTATGATGCAGTGCCGCACAATATGCAAGTATCTGGAAAAAAAGCCGCAGAAACTGCTTTTCGGAAAAAAGCAGAAACAAAATACGCGACACTATGAAAATTGTTCGCACAACGACTAGAAATCATGATATAACGAGACTTCTCGCAATTTTGAGAGTTCCCGCCGCAAAAATTATTGTTCATATATATCTTATACGACAACAAGAAAGCGTTTTTATTGATTCATAAGACGTTTTCGCCACAACGCAAGCCGTTGCAAAGCTTCAAGAGGCGTCATCTCATCAGGTGAAAGAGAAAGAATTTCGTTAATTACAAGCTCCTCTTCAGAGAAAAGCCCGGCATCAGTTCGTTTCACAGCAGGAGCATCGCCACTTTGTCCGTCCGAGGCTGAAGATGAATCTTTTGAAATTTCCGGCAAAAGCTCTGTGTGAATTGTATTATGCTCCAAAACTTCGAGCAATTCTTCCGCACGCTTAAGAACTGGTTCTGGAATTCCGGCAAGCTTTGCAACATGGATTCCGTAAGACCCAGCAGCACTTCCGCTTTTTATATGCTTAAGAAAGACAATTTCTCCGTCTTTTTCCAAAACGTCCATACATAGCAACGTCAATGACGGATGAGACAAATTCGTAAGCTCATGATAATGAGTCGCAAAAAAAGTTTTTGCCTTTATTACGTTAAGGATATACTCAGATATTGCCCACGCTAGCGAAAGCCCGTCTCCTGTGGAAGTCCCCCGCCCTACTTCATCCATTATGATAAGGCTTTTTGAAGTTGCGGCTCTAAGAATATGCGCAGTCTCTGCCATCTCTACAAGAAAAGTAGATTCACCCCTCGCAAGATTGTCGGATGCTCCGACTCGGCAGAAAATCCTGTCAACGATTCCGATATGAGCCGCTTCTGCAGGTACGAACGAGCCTGTCTGCGCCAAAAGCACGATAAGCGCATTCTGTCGCAAATATGTGCTTTTTCCCGCCATGTTAGGTCCTGTAACAAGCGCAAAGTTTTTATCCGCAAGAACCGTGTCATTTGGAACAAAATTACCGGATGACATATGGTTTTCTACGACAGGATGACGCCCCGCTTTTATCTCCAATACATCAGAATCATCAACGACAGGGCAGCACCAACCGTGGGTCACGGCTGCATAAGCCAAAGAAGCCGTAGTATCAATCTCAGCAATCTCATTTGCTGCCTCAAGGAAATACGGAATTTTTTCTGCCAGCTGCGACCGTATTTCAAGAAAAAGATGTTTTTCTGTCTCAACAATCCTTTCGCTTGCGTTCAGAAGTTCCTGCTCAAGCTCCTGCAGCTTTGGGCTCGTATATCTGTCACCATTAACAAGTGCACGTTTAAGAATAAAATGAGAAGGCACCGAGCTTTGCTTGCCGCGTGACACTTCCATAAAATACCCGACATTTTTTTGATACTTAATTTTTAAGTTCTGAATACCGGTCTTTTCTTTTTCCTCGGTAATATAATCATCAAGAATCTTATTAAAATTGTTATGAATATTCCTGTAATGATCAAGCTCTTCCGACCATCCCGGTTTTATAATGCCACCTTCCGAAAGCAAAATTGAAGGTTCTGGCAGAATTGCATCATGTATCGTTTTTATTACAGATATTGCGGAGTCAAGCTCAATACCAGCCATAGGCTCCACAGCAGAAAGAATTTTGCGGACATTGATCCAACCTTCAAGACTGGAACGCAAAGCCTGAAGATCCTTCGCATGCGCACGCTCCATTCCTATGCGGCTCGCAAGTCGTTCTACGTCAAGAATTGAAGAAAGCAAGTTTCGGCACTCGTGCAGCAGCTTTCTGTTCTCAACGAAAAGCGAAATACGCTCCTGCCGCTTTTTTATGAGAACCGTGCTTCTTAGCGGATAAATCAGTCTGTTACGCAAAAGGCGGCTACCCATTGCGGTTACTGTAAAATTAATTGTTTCCAGAAGCGTATAGAGCGAAGTATTATCACGTAAATTCGTTGTTATTTCCAAATTACGCCTTGAGGAATCATCCATTATAACGAAATCGTTGTCGTCAAGAATGCGGATGTTCCGTATCTGAGGAATAGGCGCATCTGGAGAAGATGTGTTCGCCATACGAGCCATATAAGCGATAAGGCAACCGGAAGCAAGAACCTCCGGAGAGTTTTCCAAAAGACAAAAAGCTTTTAGGTTAGTTGTGCCGAATTGTGTTAAAAGTCTTTTATATGCAAGCTCTTGCGAAAAATGATAATCCTGTTCCCATGACACAGCAGTGTTAGGAAAAATCTCCAGAACCTCCATGATCGTTCTGTTCTTTTCAATAGAACATGGCAAGATAATCTCACGAGGAAGGTTTCGTCCTAATTCTTTTGATAATTCTTCTGAAAGTCTGCTTTCGCTCCAGCTTCGCGTAAAGAACGTACCGGTAGATATATCCGCACAAGCATATGATACTGTAGTATTCTTTTTCTCTTTTACGAAACATAAGCAGGCAATATAATTATTGCAACCCTGCTCAAGATATTCTTCTTCGACGGTACTCCCCGGAGTTATTATCTCTACGACCTTGCGCTCCACAAGAGTACGGCCGTTCGGTTCTGTAACCTGCTCACAGATAGCTATTTTTTTACCCAAACGTAAAAGACGCGCTATGTATATTTTGGATGCATGATAAGGAATGCCGCACATCGGTTGCCCTGCGCGGCTTGTCAACGTCAAATTGAGCAGACGCGAAACTTCCACGGCTTCGTCATCGAACATCTCATAGAAGTCGCCTAATCTAAAAAAAAGTATTTCGTCTTTATGCTGTTTTTTTATTGCCGCATATTGCTCCATGAGCGGCGTTGTACCGCTCATCCTTATCTGATAAGGGAATTTATTACCTGATCTGTTATATCAACAGACTGACTGTACCAGAGAATCGCATTTGCCTGCTGCAAACTCATTATGATGCTGTATCCGCCTGCTTCAGCAATTCTCTCAATAATATTGTACAGCGATTTATAAAAATCATCAGAATCGGCAAGCCTGTTTTTCATAGCATCAAGCTCTGCGTTCTTTGATCGTGTGTATTCAATAAGATAATCAGTTTTCTTTGTTATCTCTGTCTCAAGTCTAAGAGCAGAAAGCTCATCGCCATTTTTAACAAACTGAGTTTTCTTAAGGTCTAGCTCTTTAATCTCTGCCGTTGTCTTATCTACCTCTGCCTGAAATTCAAGCTTCATATTCTCGTAATTTCGTACTGCCGTAGAATCACGGAAATATGTGGTATATACGCGGGCGGTATCGATGACACCGATTTTTGAAATATCCATCTGCGCATAGACCGCAGCCGAAAGAAATACAATAGTTACAAAAGCTAGAATTTTCTTCATCTTGTTTTCCTACACCTTATCTATTTGCGATTGTGAAAGACAGAGTGAATTTCCACGAGTCTTTCCATTCAAATTTTCCTTCGTTGAATTTAAACGTATTCGCGAGCATAAGTCTTATCGGGAACTGCTGCAAAGCAAAACGTATACCAGGTCCGAAACTGAAACGGAAATCATCAAGAGTGAGCTTTGTGAACATATCACTTATTGTGTCTTTTAGAGCAACAGCATCGGCAAAGAAATCAATTCCGAAAATACCGATTGCAATAGGCAGTCTTAACTCCAGATAACTGTTCCACAATGCTTGGCCTTTCTCTTTGAAAAGATCAGTCCATCCGCGACCGGTGAACATACCATCTATATAAAGCTTATTGTTTGAACTTATATTACAACTTCCGCCAGGAATAAGGAAAGAAAGTCCTGTGTATCCGGTGAGTATTAATTTGAAATTCCAACTCTCTGAAACAGGTTTATCTAAAAGGGTGAAATAAATTTCACCTTTTGTGTCCGATCTTAAGTAATACTGATTCTCGGCATTAGGAATAAGACCATTCCATGTTAGTTTCTGGCTGAAGAACCAGCCTTTTGACGGATCGTAATAAAGGTCGCGGTCATCAAAAGATATTGAAGACCAAACACTATTCTGAATACCGAATTTCGAATGATTGTCACTTATCTCTGAATCAACCGGAGTATAAAGAGAAGCATCATAATCATTACGAACAAGATTTGTAGAAAGTCCGCCTGTAAGCGTTATAATGGAAAACTTTGGATACCATCTGTAACCAAGAGCCGTGCTCGCGCTGATTGTACGCTTTTTGTAATCCATATAGAAATTGTTGGCATTCACACCGTTAGAAAGCCTCATAATTTGCGGACATGTTGCGTCACTTCTTGAATACTGCAAATCAGCTGAAAAACTAATAGGTTTGTTGAAAAGCCACGGATCAGTGTAACCGACATTCAACGACTGCTCGTTTGTAGCAAGGTTTACTCCAGCAGAAACGGTCTTTCCGGTTCCTGCTATATTCGTATTTGCCCACTTAAAGTATGTTGATACTGGAATATCATCAGGATTCGTAATTCCAGAGAAAGCGATACCGAACTCCATTTGAGTGGTAAGACCTTCCTCAACGGAAACTATCATATCTATAAGATTTTCTTCCGAGCCTTGAACAAAATCAGGAGCTACAGCGGAAAAGAACTGTGTATTTCCAAGGTTTCTAAGTCCGTTCTGGATTTTTGACAGAGAATATATATCTCCCGTCTCAATTCCAAGCTCACGTTTTATTACATAATCTTTTGTCTTTGTATTTCCGGTAATTATTATGTTCTCTATGTGACTTCTTGGTTTCTCGACAATCTCCATAGAGAAAGAAACAGTCATCGAATCCAAGTTCACCTGTTTTACAGGGTCTGAAAAGTAATTCGAAGTGTAACCGTTCTCATAATATTTATTGGCTATTGCGTATACGCCCGTAGTAAATTTTGTCTGATTGAATACATCTCCCTCTTTCATGGTTATAAATGAAAGAAGTTCCTCTGTAGTAAAAAGCGTATTGCCAGTCAAGGTAAGTCCGCCATATGTATACCGGCTGCCTTCCTTAACGATGAAAGTCAGCTCTATCTCATCCTGATTTTTGTCCTCGTTGTACTTGATATTCTTTACCACGTCAAGCACAGCGGCATCCATATAACCCCGCTCTTTGTAATACGAAGCCACAAGTGTCTTATCAGACTCGATGAAAGCTTCTTTGTACGCGCCCTTGTTAAAAAGGCTGGATTCCTTCAGATTAAGCTGCTTTTTTAGAGTTTTTTCAGAGAACACCTCGTTTCCCTGGAAATAAATCGCAGTGATGATAGTTGCCTTTCCTTCCTCTATGTTGAAATTTACGACAATTCCGTCATCCGTTTGCTCATATAAAGAAGAAACCCTGACATTCGTATATCCCTTATCAAGATACAAATCCCTAATCTTCCGCTCGTCGGTAGGAAGTTTTGTTTCCGAGAAGATATCAAGCTTTTTCAAGGAGATAGCATCTGTTATATCTGTAGTATGAATCTGTTTGTTACCTGTAATATTGATTTTTGAAACGACAGGTTTCTCAACAACAGTTATGTTCAAAATGACAGAATTTCCGTTTGCATCAGCAGGATTAAGCTCAACTCCGATATCATCAAAAAAATCAAGGTTATATATCTTATTTATAATATCGATATACAATTCATCAGAAAAATTCTTTCCCTCGAATTCAGAGACAACGGTTTCCATCTCGCTGGAGCCTGTAACGTGAAGTCCAGAAAACTTTATGTCTTTTATCGGTTTATTATAATACCAGTCTTCAGACTGGGCAGATAATGCAAAAACACAGACAAAGCAAAACAACAAACAAATAAATGAGCGTTTTATACGCATACATTTCTCCCACAAATAATTGTAATATGCGGCAATTTCCATTTTTAGCAGAATTTCCGCACAGTACATCAGATTTCAGAACGAGAATTTCCAGGACAAACTTATAGAGGTATTTGGAACCCATAAGTTTTGAGCCGATGTAACATCAGGCGCGATACTCCACCGGATTGTCGCGAACGGAGACGGCAGCTCCAAACCTATCTCAGGCTGAAGAACGAGACGCCCCTTGGAGCCGTCCAACCCAGAACCATTTTCATAGACAAGGCGGAACATCGCATCCAGATACAGGTCTGTTCCTATGTACTTACCTATGTAAACAGTCGTGTTATCTAAAAAGTTACTCGGATCTGTATTTTCCGCATCTTTTTTGAAAACCTGCAGCAAAGCTTGCTGAAAAAACGGAGTCCTGAAAGAAAATATATCAAAATGAAAGAATTCACGCAATCGGTTTTCTATTTGTCTGAAAAGACTGTTCTGGATAAGAAAGTCTATACCGCCGGCTGCTACCTGCCCCAGGAATTCAGACGCGGAGGAGCCTGATTCAGCGAAAATTGCAGTACCAAGAAGTTTCCTAAGCTCATCTTCTGTCCTGTTTGGTTCAGACGTAAGCTTAGGCGAAAAAGCCAAAAGCCGCTGGTTCTGCGCATAAAGGCTGATTTTTATAGGAGTTCCGTCAGCGTCACGTTCCCTTATTTCAGCGCGCACAGTCAACTGCGGGTCAAAGTTAGATTCAGTCTCATTGAACGCAATACGACCTTCCCTGATATAGAAGTTCCTGTTCAAGTACAATATTTCTCCGCCGCGCATGGAAAGCTCGCCTTTAAGGTTGAAAGAATCCGTATACGTATCGAGCCCGATATGCACAGGAGCCTGAGCGCTGACAAGACCTCGCATAAGGGGATTGTTTTTGTTCGGATAATAAATTTCAGTCTTCGGACCTAAAAGGAAATCAAGGTCAACTACGAAATTCATATCATCGTCTATATCATCATCTAATGAATCATCAGACAACGCAGCGACATCCGTAAGCACAAAAACAGCGTCCTCAGTCGCGACAGAACCAGATACACTGATATCCTCCGGAGTGATCACCAAAGCAAGTTCACCCCCTACCCCTGCGGTTATCTCCGCGAACGGCAGTTTTATGTCACCAGCTATTGAATTTCCGTTAAGAGTTTTGATATTTAACGACAAAGACTCGAAATTCCACCGCTCCATCTCAACATCGGCATCAATACTGGCTACAGCTTCTCCGCAGCGAATTTTGCCGTTCTTCATACTGAACATATTCTGACTCGCTGTTATTGAAAGCGAATCTGCCGTTATTGGAGCAGCAATGAAATCAGTTATACCCATGCTGAAATTATCGATTTTAACAGAGCCGGTGAATTCAGGATCGAGTGCCAAACCACTTATCTGCACACGACCTGACAAATCTCCGTTGTCCAGTGTCATAATATCTTCAGGCAAAAACCTGCTGAAAGTCGTTATATTTCCTTTTATTGATGTCAGAAGGATATCGATGTTTTTATCATCTATCTTTCCTCCTGCAGTGAAAGTCAGCGGGAAATCACCGTCAACTTTTGCGTACAATTCTCCATCATCAGTTATTGAACCATTTATAAGACCTTTTTGTCCCGCAGAAAACTCAAGCTTCCCGTTTTTGCGAACAACTGCAATTTTGTAGTTTTCCAAAGGTTCCATTATATTTGATTCAAGTTTTGTAAAGACAAGGTTAGCTTCAAGCTGGTTCTCATCCTCTTCTTTTCTGATTGTAACTCCTAAATCCACAGGACTTGATGCATTGAGGAAAGTACCGAAATCTGCCCGAACATTAGAATGGACGGTTCCAGTCATATCAGTAAGCGAGAAACTGCCAGTAGACCCGCCAAGGGAGAATTCTTCCCAAAAGCTTTCAAGATAATTGCACGAAATGATTTTATCTTCCATTTCAAATGCGGCCGCAACATCCAAAACAGAACCGCCGAATTTAAACGATGCATGAGGAATTTCCATAGAGACGAACGGATTTCCCAGAGGACCAAGAACGGAAAGAGAAGCAGAAATAGTGTTTTCAGCTTCTTGCTGCGTCAAAAGCTTTGCGGACGGGAAAGATACTATATCGGCTGTTCCTGATATCATGAAGTTATCCATGAAACCTTCGTCGCTGAAATCCAAAGAAAGCGGATTTGATCCCGACAGATCGATGACGAGAGCTTCGCTTGTTTCTGGATTACTCATATTAAGAAGGAAAGCCGCGCTCGATAATTTTCCGCTCGAAAAATCCCATGATATAGAACCATTTCCTGTAAGAGCAGAAACATTGTCTCCGTAAGCAACATTGTCCAGCATAACGCCATACATATCGGCATAGCACTGGAACTCAACGCCTGGCTCAATTTTGAACTTGCCCGTATTCTCTACAGCTGCAAAACGGTGCACATTCATGTGCCAATCATCTGTAGAAAAGAAGACGAAATCCGACTCAATATCAAACGAAGCGATGTAGTCAAAAATCATGATCGGTAGCGATGTAAAACTAACAGAACCAGAAAACATTTCGTCACTGTCGAACTCCATGTTCAAATCGAAAGCATAGTCACCAGTGACAGAAAGAGTTTGCCCCCTAAGATAAATGCCGGATATAGAATATGGAAGCGTATTTATACGGAAATCGGATGAAAAGAAAATTTCTGAATAATCTTCGTTGGAATCTGCGCTCAATGAGGCGGAAAGCTCCTGCCCGGCGAAAGAAAGCTCTAAATTCGTTATCTGAAATGTCGTTTCGTTTCCGTCAAGTGAAAGTGAAAGTCGCTCGTTATCTTTTGTCGTATTGGTTATGACAGCATCCGAAAGGTTGTAAGTAAAACCTTCGAAATCAGAAGTTCCGTACAAACTGAATGATGCTGCATACGGAGAGGCAAATTCGGTAATTGATTCCGGGAGCGCAGATTCGGCAGGAAGAATATTGTTAATAATGTTGAAAACACTTGAAAAATAAAGATTATCTACAGAAACGCCTGCCTGTAGGAATGCATTGTTCTCAAAAAGAATACTTCCGTCTGCAAAAACCGTACCGGGTTGCTCCCCTCCAGAATAATCACTGGCGCTGAAACTGAAATCGGTCGATACAGAGCCGGGTATGCACGTCGCCTCAACAGCAGTTAAGCCGCATGAACCTAAATAAACCTGGGGCGCAAACAGAGAAAAACCAGTTTCGTAAGGCTGCGCAAAGAACTCCCCTTGTGCGGTCTGACCAGAAGGCAGAAGGAATTTCTCGACATACAGCTCCCCTTCCGGCTGCAATGCGACTATATCGAACGTACCGAAATACGACACATCCATCATGTCATTAACAAGATGAAGCGAGTTCACTTTTACAAACTCAAGGTTTCCTTCCAAATCTGCAGTGACGGCAGCCCCATCCGGGAAAAGCTCCTCAGGAAGCAAACCAACAGGAATATCAAGCCCCCCTGCCATATTGTACGTGAGAGAGTCGCCATTATTGAACAAATCTATGCCATAAATGCCGGAAAGCTTAACATAATCAAGTTTCTTTAGAAAATCGTTGCTGTTTTTTATCGTTATAAAAGAGAATGGCGAAAAGTTTTCAGCATTGAAATACACTGATGTCTTTTTTGATGAAAAATTATGGGTTAATGTAACTCCGAACGGATTTCCCGAACTGAAAAGAGAACATGATATACGATCTCCGTTCAGATTAGCCGAAAAATCACATCCGCTGACTGAAAAACTGTTTCCATTTGAGTTCGAAAGCTTCAGTTTTGCGAAAGTTCCCTCCAGCTCAGGAGTAACCACAATCTGCGCGCTGAATGTCGTGGTTAATGTCAAAACATCAGGGAAAACGCCTTTAAGCATTTCCAAGGATATTTCAGGGATCGGAGCAGATACAGAGAATCTGCCAGAAAACTCAAGCGAGAACGATGTTTTATTTCCGTCGCCTTCAGTTGCCTTAATACCGTCAAGCTGCAGATCAAACGCAGTCTTCCCCGCCGAATAACTGAGCTTTGCCTGTCTGAAAATTATTGGGAAAGGAAGATTGAATTTTGAGATACCAGCAAGAATAGCCGTCACATCATCATCGGTTTCATTTCCAGAATTGTCTTTTTCTGGCTGTTTGCCAGATTTCTCTCCATCCGCCTGTATTATCTGTTCTTCTTCATTTTCCAACTGCTTTACAGACTCAACGATTCCCATAACCGTCTTCGTAAGGCTTTCATTCCATGAAAGCTCGAATCCGTTTACAGTCACAGAACGTATGGCTCCAAGGAAATCCTGCTTAAAAAGCTTCGATAACTTGTAATTTATAACGACAGAATCGATTTTTCCAACGGGGTTATCGTTGTCCAGCTCCTTTACCTCTATACCAGCAATACGAATTCCTGATAGAATAGACGGTGATAGCGATTCATAGCTGATGGAAAAACCGGTCTTGTTCTCTATGTAAGAAAATGCATAGTCCTTAAGATCCTGAAGTCTGCTGTTTATTTCCAAATACACAGGCCGGATAAGCAAAAAAGCCGCGAAAATCATGAGGAGAAAAATAATACTGCCTATTCCGTACTTCAGGTAATGATATTTCATCAAAATCCTATTGCGAGTGAGAAAATGCTTTTTGATAAATCGTTTTTATATCGATAATCAGCATTTTCCTAATATACCAAATTCACAGGAAAAAACAATGGTACTACACAATTTTATCGTTTTTGAAGGCATTGACGGAGCAGGAACATCCACTCAGCTTGCCATACTGAAAAACAAAATTCCAACGGAAAAGGCTTTTTTCTCCGCAGAACCGACAACACATGAAACGGGTAAGTTTTTAAGACGAATCCTTTCTGGGGAAATTCCTGTGCATCCCAAAACAGCCGCATACCTTTTCGCCGCAGACAGGTGCGAGCATATTTACGGCAAAGACGGAATTCAGGAAAAAGCATCTTCCGGTATATTATGTTTTTCAGACCGGTACTTTTTTTCGAGCTTGGCATACCAAAGTCAGGAATGCGGTGAAGAATTACCGAATATGCTTAATTCGCACTTTCCTCTTCCTGAAATTCTGTTTTATTTTACCATTGATCCATCAGTTTCCCTTAAAAGAATTATCGGTAGAGAAACTACCGAAATTTATGAAAAAGAGGATTTTCTAAGGAAGACAGAACGCGCCTACAAAGCCGTTATGGAAGATTTTAGGAAAAAAGCTCCGGAAATGAAAATAATCGAGGTTGATGCTACACTCCCGGTTGAAAAAGTCAGCGAAATAATTGATTCAACTCTTAAGCAACAAGGTCTTATCTCATAAGGATATTAAGAAAAACACATTTTTTATAAGATGCGATGCAAATATCGGATTAACCATCCGGTCGAATAAAAGACTGTGTCTCCATTTTACGGTTCAATTTTTAACGGCTGTTTCCCGATAATGATTATGTGAAGAATCGGAAATTTTATTCGGCATTTTTTTCTCTGCTCCTTATCTGCATTTCATCGGTGTTTCCGTATGCAATAACATACAAAGAGCAGTATTACAATTTGTTCCACACCCATTATCAGCAATATCCTGAAGATGTGCTTGAGAACATCTATTGGCTCCAAAGAGCTGTCGCTGCTGATTTTTGCAATCCTCAATATGCGCTTGCGAAAATTGAAGATGAGAAATCTTGGGAAAAATACCGTTATCTTTTTATGATGCATGTGAATATAAAACTTGCAGATCAACACTTGCGTCTAGGCAGAACGTGGGACAAATACAAAGCATATTTTTACGACGCGCCTTGGAAAGACGAGTATCTGCGAAATCTTGATACGGCGGAAGAATGCTATACAATAGGGCTTTACTACTGGAACGAGGCAAAAGCGTGGGCAGAGAAAGCAAACGCAAAACAATTCATGTTTCTTCACATAACGGATTTGCAATTTTGGGAAGATGAAAGAGAACGTATTTACACAGGCGATCTTGACTACGAAAAAACAATAAACAGAGAGCTTTCCAGAATAAAATCAGTAAAAGACACCCTTAACGAAATGGATTACAATTACTGATTATTCGCTTGAATCATTTCTTCTTATTTTTTATTCTGCGCTGTATCTTTGTATTCACCGTATTCGCAGCCACAATTATAGATTTTTGCATCCTCTACAAGTTCAAGGGCTTTTCTCTTTTTTCTGAAGAATTTAAGCTCGCCGTATCCGTTGCCACAATTCCACAATCTGTCGAAATTCTTCTCGCCGGACGGAGCCTCGTAGTTTATGAATAGAGAATCTTCTCTTCTGCAATATACATCAACATCTAAAAGCAACGAATGGTTTTCGGCGGACACAAACCAATGAAGGAACTCACCTTCTTCATTGAACGAGAATTCAACTTTGCTCTTTTTCCAAAAATGTGAAAAATTGAATTGATAGCTTTTCCCATCAAAGTGAAAAAAAGCAAGGACTTTTCTGTTCAGCGGAACTCCGCATACTTTAGGACATCCTCCTCCGATATCGAAACACGCATTCTCCAATCGTTCGCCTGAAATCTGACTGACAAGATTACAGCTTGAAAGCCAAATCCAGGGACTTGTAAAATCGGTTCCCCAATTTTTATCTGCATAACCGTATGATTTTTCAGGCGGAACAACATATTCCTGACCATCATATACAACAGAGCCTGTGTACTCAGTTTTTACGCCCTGCGCATGCCAATACATCTGGAATGTGTTCATTTTTCTGAAAAGCCACGAAGTTCCGTAACCTACATCAAAAGTGATTTTTTTGTTCACCTTGAGCTTCCATGCCATAGAACCAGCATCGCTCATATATTCCGGATGGGCTACAGCTTCCTTTTCTGGCATTGCAACAGCTCCGGATATATAAGTCTCTGAAAGCGTACAACACCCTGCGGACAGACTGAAATCGTGTTTTTTTATTACGAGTTTCTCTGTAGGATAAAAAGCATGTATCTGCTTTGCGTCTTTTCCCCAGACACCTGCTTTAATCATGACGTAACATGGCTTGATTGGAGCAGCATCATTAAGAAGTGATTTTTTGCCTTTTTTCTGACCAAATACAATTTTCTGAGGAGAAAGAGCAGGATTGATAACAAAGTATTCTATGAAAAATGTTTTTGGCTCACCATTGCTTTTATTATAGCCTGTAAAAGAATGCCACCACCAGTCATATCCGTTTTTCTTAAGGACACCACGCAACATGTATTTATTCTTTTTGGCATTCATAACACCCATCCCACCTGAAAAAGAAATGCATTATAATTCAAAGAAAAAATCTGTTAAAGTTGTTCAAGAGTATTGTTTATATCACTTTCCTGTTCTTTGGGAATATTTTCATCTAGGAATTCAAAACACTCTATAGCGTTTTTCTGAATATGCTCATACCATATCATGTACAGCTCATTCTCCAAAGATCCTGGATACGGTGCTCCCTGAACGTCTGAAACCAGCTTTCTAAGTTTTTCACTGCATTCTTTTAAAAGTTTATCCATAATCTCCACCTATACATCGGTAAAAAGTTGCATTTTCTCAAGTCAAAACTTGAAAAAAGGTTGCGGAATGTTCAAAATCTCACAAACCGCCTGAACAAGCTTAGTATACTGGTAAATCAATGATTTTACCAGTAAATTTTATTTTTTTGCCTAAAATAACAGCTTTTTTCGATTTTTCATATTTTGTTGCTAATCTTGAAGCTGTTCTTTGCAAATCGCAAGGAGTTACGCTCCTAATCAACTCGACACGACGTTCACGGCTTTCATCCGTGATACCGTATAAACATCGTACGAACCCTTTAAAACCATTGCCCGAAGGAGAACCTGGTTGAATAATCCTGCTGTAAAGCCCGGTTATGGCTTTTTCAACAGAATCTTCATCTAAAAGGTTCTCGGCAGCTGTTTTAAGGCACTCGTAAAACACTTCCAAAGACTTTTCTGGATCAGGATCCCTGTAAGTCGAGAACGAAAAACTGCGTTCTATACTATCTACAACAGCAAAGGCACCGTATGCCCCGCCGATTGTCCGCAGTTTTTCCCACATAACGTTATTTGAAAGCCAGTGAGAAAGAACAAGCTCGCATGCAGCCTCTTTTTCATCGATATCTGATGCATCAAGAACAGCTGCCGCAAAACCGACCTCGGAGCTCGCATTAAAATACTCGTTCCCCCCAGACGAGGCGTCGTCCAGTCCGGGAAGCAAAGAATACTTATTAAACTCTTCGTCTGTATAAAACACAGGAGATACAGGAGCAGAAAAAGGAGAAAGATGCTTATTTACAAGAGGAATTGTCCTTTCTACACCATCATCACTAGAAGTTATATCAATAACAATACCGGATTTAAGCACCTTGTCCTTGATAGTCGTAAGGATACTTGCAAGCTCTTCCATCTTCATGGATGCCATTTCATGCGCAGTGTAAAGCTGACTCACACCGCTCCAGATTTCTTCGTAAAGTTTAGAGCGTGTTTTTTGATATGAAGCTCTTGAAACAACATATTCGTTTCCATTAGGAACAACAGAGGATGATATATCATTCTTGTACTCAACGGACAGCGTTTCAAGTCTTTTTAAATCGTCGAACGAAACATTGTTTATACAGTCAAAAAGGATATCCAACGCACTTTCCGTCATTTCATCAAGCATCTTAATGCGGTAGAACATCCAGTTCCGGGCAAGACACGGGTCTTTTTCGTAGATTCGCGAAGGTATCTCCGGCGGTGGACAATCGTTTCCAGCATACTTGGCAAGAACACCATCAGAGATTGACGATGAGAACAAACTCGCACCAAACCCGCCGGAAACTGCAGCAACAGCAGATGCGGCTTCTGCCCAATTGCGGCTGCCGAATCCCATGTTCGTTGCCGCAATTGTGTAAAACGGCAGATATTTGTAAAGCTCAGGTGAAAGCGTGTCCACAGGAAAGCCAACTGTTACATATGTTATGCCGTTTACCGCCTCTGCGTGTGAATAGAACGGAATGCCGTCTATTACGCGTCTTTTCATTTCGATACGGTCATTGTTTGCAGGCAGCTCAGAAACACGCAGATGCGGCAGAAGCCGCAATAACTCAGGCGTATCTTTTTCTGTCTGGAACTTGCGCAATAAATCAAGCTCAGCCTCAATTTCAGACTTTTTCACTTCCAACGCCTTCGCGCTGCAGTATTCCTTTAATTTCTGCTCACGAATCTTTTGATAATGTTTGTCCGGCTTCACTGTAAGCGTTACCCGGTGATTGTTGCAGAGAAGAAGCTTCTGAACCAGCTTTTGTATATATTCCGGGTCTTCAGCTATTTGATGTTTTATTCTCTCAAAAGCTTCAGTATTTCTAAGCGTAACATCTGGAGCGACTCCGTTCATCCAGCCACGAAGGCAAGAACGCATCAAGACAAGAGAATACGGTCCGTTCTGGCGTTTAATTTCACGGCTTGCAAAATCAACCGACATTATGGCGGCATCAACATCTTCTTTTGAAAATCCGTTTTTCGCCGCATTTTCAAGTACATCAAGAACAAGTTTCTCAAATGCTTTCGCATCCGTTACTTTTACGTTTCGTTTGCCAACAGTGTACACAAGGTACTTCATCTCGCTCGTAAATCCAGAAACAGGTGAAATATCGTCACCAAGAGGAGACTCCAACAAAGCTTTTGTTAAAGGCGAACCGTCATGCCCCATCAGAAGCTCGTCAAGCAATACCATCTGCATGAAATTCTCTGGGTTTGAAGACTCTCCAGTCATCCAACTTACAGCAACAGTTGGTCCTTTATCCCCACTTCCCTTTTCTGGTGATGGAGCAGAGGCTTCCACAGTCTTTGGCGCATCGAAAACAACAAGGGGTTTATCTTTTTCTCCCGAAAACGAAGGAAATTCGTGGCCATCCAGAAAACGGCTGTTTATAAAGTCAATCTGCTTTTCTGTCGGAATGTTACCGTAAAGGAAAAGCTTGCAGTTTGACGGTGAGTAATACTTTTTGTGGAATTCTACGAAATCTTCGTAAGTCAGTTCCGGTATAAACTCCGGATCTCCGCCAGAATCATGCTCATACAATGTTCCTGGAAGAAGTGTCGTAAGCGTAAGGTCTCCGGCAACATTCTCGAAGCTGGAGTAGCAGCCCTTCATCTCGTTGTATACGACACCTTGCACAGTTAGTTTTCCGTTCTCATCATATTCAAAATGATGACCTTCCTGCAAAAAAACTTCTTTCCGGAGCAGCGGGAAAAAAACCGCATCTCCGTAGACAGACATAACATTGAAGTAATCTTTCTCTACAGTAGAGCTTGCCGGGTATACTGTCTTGTCCGCAAAAGTGAGCGCATTCATGAATGTCTTCACACTTTGATTGACAAGCACTATGAAAGAATCTTTCAGAGGATAATTCTTTGAGCCGCAAAGCACAGAATGTTCCAAAACATGAGCAGTTCCGCGAGAATCCGCAGGAAGAGTCTTAAACGAAAAGGCAAACAGATTTTCCTCATCATTGTTTTTCATATGGAATATCTCCATGCCTGTTCTTTCATGTTTTAGCCAGATACATTCCGATTTATATTGTGTAATTTCAGTTACGCTAAGGACTTTCCATCCGTTATAAATATCATTGATTTTCATTCTGTTTTCCTAAAGCACATATTCGTCATCGCGGCCAGCAATTATCAATTCTCCACGTTCCCATGCAGTACGCATCGCATTCATAAACTCGTCAGTAACAGCCTTGCTATCCGTTTTCTTTACCGGTTGCTTCAGCTGCTCTTCCTCTAGAATTTCTGCACCACGGATTTTAGAGATATTGGAGAAAATCTTTTCACGGAATTTTTCATCCTTACCGGCTATAAGCACGGCTATTTCTCCGGCTTCCATTTTTCTAAGATATTCCTGAATGTACCGGTCATCAGCATTCACAAAATCTTCGGTCGTAAAAAGGCGACGCCGTAAATCTGAAGTAAGGTCTGAATCAGAAAGCTCCAAAGATGCAAGTATTTCGTTCTCAGCAGACGACGACATACGCTTAAGAATTTCCGCAAGAGCACTTCTTCCATCCATAGATTCGGAACGGTTCGTATCTATTGCTTTCATCTTTTCGTTCATTGCCTTATCAACGCGCCGTACTGCATCAGGATCCATAGCTTTCATTTTCGCAATACGTTTTATAAGTTCCGTTTTTTCATCGCCTTTCATCAGATTAATAACATCTGCGGCAAGCTGAGGTTTTAGATGTGCTATAACAAGCGAGCGTACCGGTATACTCTCATCTTTTAGAAGAATCCATACTTTTTCGCTTTCAAGATTATTTAGATACTCAAAAGGCTGAGTCTCCGGCTCGGGCACATATTTTTTAAGGAGAATGTCGGCTCTCTCTTTGCCGTAAGCTTTTTCCAGTATTGTACGTGCTGTCTCTACACCACCTTGCTCTCGTTGTTTGGTAGCAATCGCCTTAAACTCTGCAAGAATAACTTCCGCCTCGTCTTTTTCGACGCTCCTGATTGAAGCTATTTCTGGAATAATCCGTTCTATCTGATCTTGTGGCAGGTGAGCCATAATCTTTGCGGCTTCATCTATTCCTATAAGAAGTAAAAATTTGGCTACACGGCGATATTTATTGTCATCGATTTTTTTTTCAGATGATGTTTTTATAAGACCGCCGTTTACAGGCGGATTGTACGAGTTTTCTTCATGTTTCTGCATTTTATCTTATAATATCAGCTAATATAGGCAGATGCAAGCGAAAAAAACGCCCTCCAAAAAATTGGAAGGCGTTTTACTGTGGTTGATTATACGCTGTTTCGCTTATTCAGCAAAAATATTTGTAGTCTCAACTTTCTGTGTCTGAGTCTTTTTCTCCTCATCAGAAGGCTTCCAGTTTTTTCTTGTCAATGCAGTGAAAGCACCTGAGATAAAGATTGAAGAATACAAACCGGAGCAAAGACCTACCATCAATGCGAGCGCGAAGTCTTTCATTGAGCCTGTTGTGAACAGGAACAAGGAAACTGCCGCAAGCATAGTAGTGATTGTAGTTATCAAAGAACGGCTCAATGTGTCAGAAAGTGAAATATTGAGTATATCTACGAACTTTTCTGTCTTTATCGTACGGATATTCTCGCGAACACGGTCAAAAATAACGACTGTAGCGTTTATAGAGTAACCGATAATCGTAAGTATTGCAGCAATCGTTGTTGTTGTGAACTCCATCTGTGTCCATGAAATGAACGAAATGATGATGAGAGAATCGTGAAGAAGCGCGATGATAGCTGCAAGAGCGAAGTCCCACTTAAAGCGGATTGTCGCATAAAGCCAGATAAGGAACATTGTTCCGATAACAAGGATAATTGCCTTAGATGCAAGTGAATTAGAGAACTGAGAGCCAACAAAGTCCGTCTTGATTACAGCAACTTTTTCAGTACCGTATTTTCTTACGAAACGGCTGTAAATCTCATCCTGGATCTTCTTTGAGATTTCTGGATCTGTACCATCGTCACCGGCACGAATCTGGTATGTATTTGCAGAAACGTCACCGCTCTGTTTTACACTGTATTCGTTGTCGTTTTCGAAAAGCTCACGTACTTCTTCAACAGAAACGACAGCCGTATTCTCATCATTGTAGAAAAGTCTGAAATTCTCTGCCGAGAGTATTGTTGACTGCGAAGAGCTACCGAAGAATCCTTCTGCCGTTGTTGATTCCGGAGCAACTGCCGTTGCCGTGATTCCATCAACTTTCGACATAGCTGATACCATCTCGCCAACTGTAGAATAGTCAATATAGCGGAAATTCTCAGTTCTGTTCTCGGAGCCTGCACCGCTTACAACAAGGTATACACCCTGGGCATTAGTCTGAATCTCTATGTTCGCTACACCGTTATAAGAAACTGTAATCGCTGTAGGAGCAATTCGTACTTCCTCAATAAGACCAGGCTTAAAATCAATACCAAGATTGATTTTCTGAGTACACAAAGAAACAACACCGGCTGCAATCAGAAGAACACTGATTATTACAGCTGGAACAAAGAATCTGCTGAATCTGATCATTTTTTTCATTTACTTAATCCTCCAGCTGATGCTAACCTTCTGTCTCTTGATAACGTCTGTGTTGAAATCGAACATAAGTCTTGAAACTACAAGAGCAGTGAATACAGATGAAACAACACCGATTGCAAGAGATACGGCGAATCCCTGGATTGAACCAGTACCGAGCTGAGAAAGGAATATAGCAGCTATGAACGTCGTGATGTTAGAGTCCATGATTGCCCAGAAAGCATGTCCGAAACCTGCAGTAATTGCAGCGGCGCGGCTCTTTCCGGAGCGAAGCTCTTCTTTTATACGCTCAAAAATAATTACGTTAGCATCAACAGCCATACCGATGGTAAGAATCATACCAGCAATACTTGGCAGCGTAATAGTAAGGTTGAACGCAGAAAGGATACTGAACATAATATAAAGGTTAAGTACCTGTGCGACAATCGCATTGAAACCTGCACCTTTATAGTACAGAAGCATGAACACCATAACAGCAAGGAGACCGATCAAAAGAGCTTTCACACCCTCGTTGATTGCTTTCTCACCAAGAGAAGCACCGACTACCTGCTGGCTTTCTACTGTAAGCGGAACGCTCAGCCAAGCTGTCTGAAGAACTTTCTGGAGGTTCTGAGCTTCCTCAAGGTCAAATCCGCTGATAGAGACATTTCCGCCTGGAATAGGCTCTCTAATGGATGCATAAGATTTAATCTTGTCATCAGAAACAATAGCAAGGCTTTCACCAACGTGTGAAGTAGTGAAGTCACCGAAAATCTCAGCACCCTCGCTGTCGAGAGTTAGGTGAACCTCTGGTTTTCCGGTGATGTTGTCACTTGCAACAGTAGCGGATTTTATGTATTTACCGTCAAGCACTACATCCTTTTTAACGACCATGTATCTTACGAACTCGTCAAGACCGTAGTCATCTTTTGTGTAGTAGCCAAGAACTTCTGTATCAGCAGGAATTACATCTGGGTTAAGCAGCTCGCCGTTTGAAGCGAATGTTTTTCCCGGATTCGCTGAATAATAATCCTGGAATGCATTTGTAGCATCTGAATCGACAAGGCGGATATTGAGAATACCTTTACCCATAATGATGGAGTTGATTCTGCTTGAATCAGCGGCACCAGGAAGCTCGATATAAATACGGTCATCACCCTGCTGGCGGATTACCGGCTCGGAAAGACCGAACTTATCGATGCGGCTTGTAAGAGTCTCGATAGCCTGAGCCATCGCCGTTTCGCGCAATGCTAACTCATCCTCAACCGCGTCTCCCTGAGCAGCAACGACTGCATCAAGATCAGCTTTTACGATTACGCTCATACCACCGGAAAGGTCAAGTCCAAGCTTCACCGAGTTCGTATACTTATCTTTAGCATTCAAGATATCGTCACGGTAGTGTGACTCTATCGTAGCTACAAGATCCGCCTCTGTGGAGAACGAGACAAGCACATCGCGCACCGTCATAGGAGACGGAACGTCTTTTCCAAGAGCCTTATAGTTTTTTTTGGCTTCTTTCACAAGATAGGAGTATTCAGCGTCAATTTCTGCGGAAGGATTTGCCTTCATGGCAGATTTCAGAGCAGCTACATTCTCTGCAGCCATCTGATTTGAATAATCCTTGATTTTTTCCAGCGAGCTTAATGCCAAAGCCTGATCTTCTTTCGGGGTCAATGCATACCAGCTGATTGAAGGCCAAAGGAAGAGGAAACAGACAACTAAAACTGCCAGAATGAGTACAAAACGGCTTCGTTTACTCATTTCTAATTACCTCAATTATTTTGATTCTTCAGAAGAAGTTTTTTCCGTATTATTATCGGCATCCGCAACGGGAGCCTCTGCTTTATCAGTTTTATCCTCAACCTGCTTCGCCTTATCTTTTTCTTTGGCGTTTTTCTTAGCAAGCTTCTCCTCTTCTTTCTTATCGACGACAACGCTTGCAATAGCAGAACGGCTGAACTCAATCTTAGTGCCATCATCAACCTTCACTACAACAGTAGCTTCTTTTGTCGTAACGACAGTACCATGAATACCTCCGATCGTGACAACCTTGTCGCCCTTTTTGAGTGCGGCAATCATCTTCTCGGTCTCTTTCTGTTTTTTATTCTGCGGTCTGATGATAAAAAAATAGAAAATGACAAAAATCAATCCGAACATGATGATTGTCATAATTGGAGAGCTGCCGGTACTTGCCGAAGCATCCTGAAGCATGGCTAAAAACTGCATATAGATAACCCATCCTTTTTTTTGTTTAAAATAACTTGCTCAAAAGAATACCATGCAATAACTGATTTTGTCTAGTTACCGCTGAGAATAACATCAAGATTATTGTTGAGATCTATAATAGATTGGTCTGAAGGATTCAACGCGAGAACTTGTTTAAGATAATACTGTGCTTTTCGATAATCTGCAGTATCCATATAATAGGAATACAAAGCAAAAAGAGCGTTCCTGTTACGGGGGTTTGATGTAAGGCTAGAACGCAAGTCTGCAAGGATTTTGTCAGAAGAAGTCTGCAAGCGGCTTCTCTCATAGTAAAGAGAACTTTTTAGTTTTGCGGAGACTGACGGGAGACGCTTTTCTATCATCGCCAGAGCCTGCGTAGTATTTCCTTCTGCAATAAGGATCTTTATATAATACTCAAGAATGCTCTCGTCACTGTTGTTTTTGTCGTAAAGCTCGCGGATAAGCTTTGAAGCCTCTGCAATTCTTGATGTATTCAGGCATGTCTCCGCATGAAGCAGCTTGGAGCTGTCGGAATCATCGGACGCAAGCAGAATACCGCTCGATTCATAAGCATCTTCCCAAGCCTCTGCAAGAATAGCTTCCTTAACTTTTATCTTTAGTGCAGCAGGATTACCCGGATCTTTTTTCAGAACCGGAGCTACCAGCTCAGAGGCTGACTTTCCGTTCACAAATGTTCCTGTTTCCGAAGCGATTTCAGCAGCAAGGAGAATTACTTCCTCGTCATCGGGATATCGAGAAAGCGCATCCTGCACGACAGTGAAAGCAGATGACGTATTTTTATTCCATGTAAGCAGAAGCCGTGCTTTAAGAAGCAGATAATCGCGGTTCGTCCGGTTAGTCCTTGCATAGACATCAAGCAGAGACGACACCTTTACATACTCACCTTTATTGAACAATATTTTTGCACGGAACAGGATGTATTCAGTATTATCGGGCTCTCGCTGAAGAATCTGCGCTACGAAGGATTCAGCTGAATTCATGTCACCAGTATTATATGATGCCAGAGCGCACAATTTCAGCACCTCGACATTACCAGGTGCGACCACGTAAAGCCTGTCGGAAATCGTTTTCGCCTCAGCCATACGCCCGGCTGAAATAAAAGCATTCGCCACCGCGCAAGACGTTTCGAAACATGTTGTATCAAGAGTATAAGCTATCTCATATTCTACCAGCGCATCAGCCGCTTTTCCCTGCCGCGCGTACAAAAGGCCATACAAATAATGGAGCAACACAGAATCACGGAATTTCGAAGCCGCTTCATCAAGCGCCTCCTTGGAGTCATCGAAAAAACCAGTTCTGTCCTTTTGCGCACATAACAAAAGTGACGGAATTACAAGCGTAAAAAAATCGGCTTTGCCCGCACTCGTATCGTACACGCCGAGCTTTACCGATTCGATCGCTGCCGTGTAATCATTGTCCGGCAAAAGCGTGGGAATAGTCCATGAAATAGTCTCAGAAGGCCATGCGTACTTCATTATAGAAGACATAATGTAAAGAAGAACCCGCTCCTCCTCTGTATACATTGTCTCGTCAGATTTATGAAGAGCCTCTGCAGCGGCACGCAGCGAAGACGGAGAACCTTTCATTGCGTTCAGAATGATCTCATCGCTTATGTTCTCAAAATATGAAGTTTTTTGCCGGACAGTCGGCAATACAACAGACACAGGCTCAGGGGAAGTTTTTTGAATAGCAGACGAATCCGGGACAGCCGTTGTAGATTCTGCTCCTTCTGAGGGAGAAACTTCTCTCACAGGAACAGGAATTGAATCCGAAGGCTCACTGTCAGACGCACACGAGAAAAACAGGCACGAGGCAAAAGAGAAAAATAGAACTGGAATTAGAAGCTTTCTCCTAATCGTCTTCATCACTGTCGGCAATCACTTTACTATCAGAATCTTCAGCTTTATTGGAATGCTGCATGTATGCATATATTATTATAAGCGCAAATCCCAATAAAACAAGGAAAATTGGCCACCAATGCGCGACAAAGTAACGGAGAGATACGCTAATAATTCCAAGCGAGAAACAAAGAAGCATCCCGCCCAGTACGATCAGAACAACAGCAGGAACTACTGCCGACACAGAAAGCCGTTTCCGCACCTGAACTGCTGCTACGAAGTACGATAATCCGCACAAAATGACATACATTGGCCAAAGATTCTTCATCGAAAGCTCGAATGTACCAAAGCAGAAAATCAAAGAAAAAAGACCGGATGACGTCAGAAAATATCCGAGGAAATACATCCAGACAAGCTTTTTCCTTGTGTACGAAAGAAAGAGAAACAACGCTCCTATCAACATCACAACGATAGGAATCGCTACCAACATGTTAGGGTTTATATCCAAAGCAATGAAACAGAGTAACGCAATCCCAATCACAATGAGAAACAGACCGCTACCGAGCATTACTTCGCGCGATTTTTTTCCAGTGTACATACATAAAGAATACACAAAGATATCAGTCTTGCCAATAAGTTTTGTGCATGATAAAATAGAAATATGTCATTTAAAATAACGAACAGAGTATTTTTTATCTTTTTTCTAACAATTTATCTCTGTTCTTGCGCTATCGAAAAAGAAACGAACTACCAGCAGGAGCTGTACAATCTGCTTGAAGACAAACAAATTGCGGAAGAAAGTCTTTTTTCTGTAATAAACCAAATATCAAACGGCATGCAGAACAGCAAACAGGCTGATGATCTCATCCTTTTTCTTACAGATCACGTAAATCAGAATCCAGAGGACAAATACAATCCGTATTGGCTTTTGCGAACAGCATACACCTACCAGACGACGGGTGCAGAGCCGATAGCAGAACTGTATTTCCAGAGGATACTGAACACATACGATGATTTTATCGTTATGGATAAATCCATACATCTGCTATGTCTTCAAAACCTGATACAAATTTCCACCTCGCCAACCGCCAGAATCCAGTATTTCACGAAGCTCATCAACGAATATCCTGACGACGTGAACAAAACAGAACTCTACATGAGGCTTGGCGAAGAATACAAGAAAACCGGAGACTGGAACCAAATGTTGCGTTGTTACTCAGATTTTCTTGCAAGAAGCGACGCAGCCGAAATACAGATACTTGGAATGCCGAACGCTTATTCGACAGCAAAAAACATCGTGGATTTTAACAATTCCTCAAAGGACTGGACCTTCGAGACGCTTGACGACCTTGTTTCGGCTGTAAAACGGGCTATTTCACGCTACGAGCCGAACACTTTGGAGAGTTACAAATCAAAGGTTAATTTTTTCTCAATGTCATGGAGGCAGGACGAGTCTCAAGAGCACAGTATGGCAAATTTTACGATGAAAGACTTCATGACAGGCAAGAACCGTATTCGCTATAACGAAAATCTGAACGAATCTTCTACACCTGACGAAGCTTTCCTACGGACCTGGGGTTGGAACTCCACCTACGTAAACGTATGGTATCTTTACTTCAGGAAAGTGAATTTTCCGCTCGACCCGGAGATTCACGGAAGGTGGGAATGGGCTGGCATCTATTATGGCGAGATGTTATGAGAAGCCGCACAATGCGACAATATAATCATATATCTTTTTTCCAGCCCGGACATGTCCGTCTTAATAAACGCATGACTCTGAAACGACTTTTGGGTTGTATGCTTCTACTGTGCTTCACTTCATACGCCCCCGTTTTTTCCTCACAACAAAACGAAGATTTTACAGAATACAATTTCATCGATATCGAATATCCTGATCATAAACTGATAGACAAATTCCACATGGAGTATACATCAGGGTTTGGGTTGAAAAAACTACAGGAGACACTTGAAAAAGCGGCGCCTTACAGACCGTATATCCGCAGGAAACTTATGGAAAAAGGCATGCCCCTTTGTCTTGAATTTCTTCCTATCATAGAATCAAATTACAACACAAAAGCTTTGTCAAAATCGGGAGCAGCAGGGCTTTGGCAATTCATGGAGAACAGCATAGCCGGATACCTTACCAAGGACGAATGGATTGACGAAAGGAAAGATCCCTGGCTTTCAACAGACGCAGCATTGGAAAAACTAAAAGATAATTACAACTACTTCAATGATTGGGCGCTTGCACTTACCGCATACAACATGGGAAGAGGCGGACTTTCGTCTTTGATAAAGAAAACAGGCATAATATCGGCATGGAATCTTATTGACGGCGGATATCTCAAGGCAGAAACAACGAATTACGTTCCTAAGTTTATCGCCATTGCAGACATAATAACGAACGCAAAATACTACGGGCTTGAACTGCCTGAGTATGACGAGCGAAAAGAACTGAAATTCTCCACAATAACGCTGAACACCCAAATCGGACTGGAAGAACTGTCAGCATTCACAGGCATAGACATTGCAGAGCTTGAAACACTGAACCCCGCGCTTACCTACCCTTTCACGCCATACGGCAGGCAATACACTCTTAGAATCCCAAAAGGAACCGAAGAAATCGTAGCAGACGCAATCACAAAGATGAGCAATCTTTCAACGGATGTTTATATAGTAGAAAAAGGCGACACGTTATGGGGAATTTCAAGACGATACGGAATTACCGTCAAAGAGTTGTGCGAAATGAATAATTTCTCGGAAACAGATATTCTTCGTATAGGAACTAAACTTTTTGTGCCGATATATAAATAAACCTGCCAGATAATTATCGCAAAGTAAAGAGGTTTCTTTTATATGTCCATAGTCTACACATCTGCAACAGATAGAAAAACTGCAAAAAAATCAAAGAGTTTCTCAAAAATCAACAAGATCGCATGTTTTGTCTTTCTTTTTCTCACAACGTTTTCTCCACTCTGTGCGCAATTCAGAGGCAATTCTCCTGTTGTATCATCAGAATGCTCCGTGAACTGGATAACAAAGACATTCAGCTCGGTACTGTCGCTTTCGAACAAGAACAGCATAATAACACCGGCAGACAGAGTTGGCAGCGAGGTTCTTATCCATGACAAGATGGCATACTTAGTGAAAGACCCTCTTCTTTCTCTTTACGTTGACTCAGCAAACACACTGGGCGACATTATCCTGCAGAACACGATCACTAACGAAAAGCTTACTTCTATAATCAACGACAGCAAGCTTAAACCAGGAATCTACACATCAACCATGCAGGCAGTCACAATGAACGCCTCGTTCAATCTGGACAAGGTTGGAAGCCTTATGGTAATGCACAACAACCCTTATACACCAACTCAACCAATAGAGATGGTTTCATCCAGAAGTTACACAGGAATTATAATCGATGCCAGGGGAACTCTTTCAGTACAGGGCGAATTCGTATCATCGGTAGGATATCCATGCTTCTTTCCCAAAATATGGGACGATACGATGGAGTTGCTTTATGAGCGCAACATGATGAATTCGCAGACAGCAAAGAACATAGGAATAGTCACTTATGCAAGCTCCGATGACGAATCGCTTTACAGAGACAGGATAGGAAACGATCCTCTGCATATCTCCGCAAGAAAAATATTCGGCACAAACAGAACCGATCCAGTAATTTCAAGAAACGATGCACTGAAAATTCTTTCCGTACCAGAAAACCTTGAGTTGCTAAAAGAAGGAAAAGTCGTCATCCTGCTTGATGAAGACGTGCTTGTACACGCTGTATCAGCACCTGTAAAAACAAAATCATACTACACAAAATACCGTGAACTTGAGCAATTTATCTATACAAATAAAATACCGGATGCAGAAGTCACGGAAGAAAACGACGGTATTCATATTTCGATTGAGGATCTAAACTTTTATCCAGATTCAGAAATTCTTTTGCCAAATGAAGCTTCGCGTCTTGATCTTATTGCGGAAAAACTCGTCGCAATCACAAAAGACGATGAATATACGCTTCTTGTAGAGGGACATACCGCAGCAGTAGGAAAGCCTACTGGTGAAATGAACCTTTCGTACTTGCGCGCACAGACGATAATAGACGAACTTGTGGCACGAGGTGTGAACCGCGATATTTGCGAGGCAAAAGGATATGGCGGAACCAAACCGATAGGCGACAACGATACCGAGGAAGGACGAGCAAAAAACAGGCGTGTAGAAATTGTAGTACGCCCGGTTGTAAGCTACATTCAGATTTCGGAATAGTTACAAACGAAACATTGGAACAAAAAAAGGCAGTGAATAAAATCACTGCCTTTCTCGTTTTTGGAATCGCTTGTCAAGATTCCAACTGTGTTAATTAAAGTCCGCTATCAGCAAGAATTTTCTTAACGTTGTCAAATGCAGATTTCTGAGCTTCTGTCATTTCGCCATCGTCCATTGCCTTTTCGATCTCGTTTGCGATCTGCTTATCGAGTAATGATTTAGGCATTGTATAAAGAACATAAAGATGATATGCGTCTTCGTATGTATTCTTTATATCTGGATCATAGGTGCGTACGAGAACCCAATAGTCCTGGATTTTCTTTGCGCCTGAGAAAGAAACATCTGTTGTTGTCTTTACAACATTCTCAAAATATGTTCCGTAATCATCTTCCGGAGCACCTACTGCAGCACCTACGAAAAGAGATTCAACTCTTGACTGGAGCTGGCGAGCGATTACCTGAGGAACCTCAAATCCATCCAACCAAGCCTGACCTGCATTAAGGTTAGTTGCCTGATATTCTGCTACGAAACAATATTCTTCAGCGAAATCAGATAGTTTCTCAACTCCCCTTGCGCCGAAATCCATATAGGCATCAATCCACTGAGGAAGTGTTGTTTTTCCAAGAGATGCACCTTTGTGATCAAGAATCTTTGTTGTTACCACACTTGTCAACTCAACTGGTTCTGGTTTTGGCTCCTCTTTTGCAGAAGAACAACTTGCAAAAAGAAGACAAACTGCAAGAACAGCTGCAAGAATTGTAAAAAATCTGTTCATTTAAAACCTCCAAATTATTTTCTGAAAAACATCAGACAAAAATGATTATATCACATTAAACACTTATTGTCCGCAAAGTGTCACAAAAAAAATCTAAGAATTAAGAATTCGTAAAGATTTCTTAACTCCAATCTTTTCCAGAATACTAGAATCGATAACGTATTCCAGAAGCGAAGCTGAATGACATCTTTGTTTTATGAGGTGCTTCAATGACATAACCGAACTGAACAGGAATAGAAAGATGTTTCCACCACACGAATTCAATTCCGACACCGAGGGAACCTACTGCATTTACATAAAAATTGTCTTCATAGGTCTCTGTGGATGAAATGTAATTATGTTCGTTCACACAGTCAACACCACCAAGAATCCACAAATAAAGGCGAGAATTGAGTATATCCGTGAACTTTGCAGAATAGACGCAATACTCATATTCAGCGACAGCACTAAAAACATCACCGGTAAGTCCGCCAGAGACCATAATTCCGTGGTTTCCGAACCATTGCTGATAATGAAGTCCTATCATTGAGAATTCTCCAGCACAAAAATACATACCAAGTGAAGCAGCACCGTCATCTTCGATTTCTGCTTCTGCATCTTGGGCAAAAACTGGCATAATCATGAGAGCGATAATTAAAATAAGTATTATGTTTTTTTTCATATTACCTCCATTGTATTAAGTATAGCACAATGGAAAATAAAAAAAACACACTTTAAAAAGAAAAAGATTTTTTGTTTCCTAAAAACCAATTTTTTTGATTATCCGGAGTCTTTAAATAAACTGCAAACCATTGAATTAACACGATTTACGACACAGCTTACTAAAAAGCATCTCAAATACTAATTTTACATTACAAACATATCTTGTGGATTTTAACTTAGCAGTGTATTCAATGTGTTTAAAGTAAAAAATCGGGCAAGCGGGATTTGTTGCCCGCCTCGCGGCATAGCCGCTCGTGTCAAATCCCGGCGGAAGCGCAATACGGTTGCGCTTCCTAGGCACAAAAAATCGGGCAAGCGGGATTTGAACCCGCGACCTCCAAGTCCCGAACCTGGCGCGCTACCAACTGCGCTATTGCCCGTAAAAAACGAATAATTCTACAAAAAAGCCCATCACTAACTGATGGGCTTTTGCGGGAGCGACGGGGCTTGAACCCGCGATCTTCGGCTTGACAGGCCGACGCGATAACCAGCTTCGCTACGCCCCCGTGACGCTGTTCACTATATAAAACTCAAAAAAAAATGTCAATACATTACAAAAAATATTTTATATTCGTTGACTATTCCAATTTTACCCCTTAGAATCTTTGATTAGCGACACATCAATATATGCTTGGAGCTATTCTTTACTTGCCTTGAACATTATCAGAGGCAATCTATAATCAGGAGGCTTTTATGAAAAAAGCTATAACAATAATTCTTCTCGTCTTCGTTCTTGTGGCTGTTTCTGCCCAGACTGTAGGTGAAAATGGCTTTACGGAACTCATGAAAGCCGCAAAAAACAATGATTACAAAACAGCATCAAAGCTTATCGCTGAGAAAGCCAACGTTGACGATGCAGATTCTTACGGCTGGACTTCATTAATGTGGGCAGCAAGATATAACTCAAAGGACGTGATAAGTCTTCTTGTTATTGCCGGAGCAAATCTTGAGGCAAAACAGGAGGCTGGTTTCACAGCTCTTATGATTGCGGCTGCTTTCGGAGCTTCAGACTCGCTGGAGCTTCTTGTGAATGCAGGCGCAGACGTTGAGAACCGCAACAACATCGGCATGACAGCTTTGATGACAGCGACAGAAACGGACTCTTCCTATATTGCACGAGTATTATTGGACAAAGGAGCCGACATTGAATCTGCTGATTATTATGGAAAAACCGCAATAATGTGGGCAGCGATAAGGGATGCGGAAAACACCGCTAACGTCCTTATTGCATATGGCGCAGACGTAGACGCCAAGACACACTCCCCTTCATACGAAAGCGAACAGGAAGCGAATTTCTGGATTTCAAACACTTACGACGCATATGGAAAGAACGATATCTGCAAGACTGCACTGATGTTCGCGGCCGAGAAAGAATCTTGCGATGTACTTAAGCTTCTTATAAAAGAAAACGCAAAACTTGAGGCAACAGACGCTTACGGATATACAGCGCTAATGTATGCTGCCGCAAACGATTCTACAGAATCATTGAAGCTTCTTATTAATGCCGGAGCAAAAAGAGCCGCAAAATCAGCTGACGGAAAAACAGCTTTAGGCATAGCCAAAGCATACGGCAATAAATCAGCGGAAGAGATTATTCTTAGCAAATAATTTTGCCTTTACCCATGATTTTCCCATAAGAGGCATTAAATCATCGTTTCTTATGGGAAAAAAGCTTCCTTTCCAACAACCAAACAATCCAATAACTAATTCCACCGAGTTTTCTTCATAAATTCCACATATCAAAACATTCTTTCAGTTGACACATGAAAATGACAGTGATAAAATCAGTTGTTATTGTCGGCAAGCTGTTTCAATACATTTTTGCTGCATCAGAATATCTTATTGAAGGAATTATCTATGACATCCAAAGAGAAAGATTTAGAAAAAGAAAATAAAAAGAAAGAAGGAAAAGGCAAAAAAAATATCTGGCTTACCGCAGGCTCTATATTTATTCTTGTACTTTCCGCAGTGGTTTTTATACTTGTTCCGAGTATCGGAGGATTCTCTTCCGGCCAGGATTATCCGGTAGCAGGTACTTACAACGGCAAGAAAATTGAGTATGGATACGGCACTGACTATCTTGCAGCTGTACAGAAGTACGCACAGTATTATCAGCAGCAAGCACAGGCACAGGGAGTTTCACTTTCACAGTTTGACTACTACTCAATTTTCCAGGGTGCATTCAACTCCGTCGTTCTTGATATGATGTATACCGATTATGTAAATGACAGTGGTTACGTTCCTGCAGAGAACGCAATAAAGCGCGAAATGATTCAATACTTCACTGATGAAAACGGAAACTACTCCGCAAAGGCATTCCGCGAAGCAACAGAGACATACAAAAAGAGCCTTCGCGAATCAATCATTAAAGCAAATATCTCGAACAGATTCGTTGAAGATTATTTCGGACTCGATACAAATTATATCGCAAATACGGTTTACGGTCTTAAAACTCCAAACAACGAAGGAAAATTCTTTATTGACTTAACAAACCGGACACGCTCCTTTGAAATGGTCTCTTTCTCCAAGACAAACTACCCGGATGACAAAGCAATAGATTACGCGAACGCAAATGCTGACCTTTTCAAAAAATACAGCTTCTCTGCAATTACAGCGACAGAAGAGAGCGAGCTGAAAAACATCAAGAATCAGCTCGATAAGAACGAAATAGTTTTCGATGATGCCGCAATGACTCTTTCTTCAAAAGCATACTGCGATGACAACGGCAAAGTTACAAGCAAATATGCATATCAGTTCAAAAACATTCTTACATCTGATGAGGATTTCACAAAAGTTACATCACTCGCGGTTGGTTCCATATCTGATGTAACAAAAACTGCGACAGGATATATCATTCTTAGATGTGACGAAGCTCCATCAGTTTCTGATTTTTCAGACGAAGAGACACTTGATGTAGTTAAAAACTATATCCGCTATAATGAGCAGGGTCTTGTTGATGATTACTTCACTGGAATTGCGCAAGACTTTGCAACGAATGCTGCAACAATCGGTTTTGACGAAGCTGCTGCTGCCGCAGGAATAGAGAAAAAGGAACTTCCTGAATTCGCTATCAACTACGGAAACAACAACTTCCTTGGAACACTTCCTTTTTCGAATTTCCCGGAACTTTCTGGAGCTGAGACAAGCGAGGCATTCTTCAGAATGGCATTCTCGCTTAAACCAAACGAAATCTCTAGTCCTATAACAGTAGGAGACAATATTATCATACTCAAGCTTCTTAACGAAACAATCAACGAAGAGGAGACCGGTGACTCCGACTATCAGTATTATGAATACTATGTGCGCAATTTCGTTACGGAAGGATTCGAACAAGTTATGATGAGCAACGGTGATATAACAAACAACGTGCTTGATTTGTGGGCACAGATGCTCTAATGATTCTGATTTGACAACTGATTTAGAATTTAACGAAAAACCCTGTATGGTAGAAGCCAAACAGGGTTTTTCCGTTTTATACAAACAAAGATTCCTCTATTCCAAATATGCACCGGAAGCCTCAGTATTAAAATTTATAGACGGACTTACGTTGCTTCCAGATACGCTTATATTGTGTTACGCGCCTGTTATGGGTTACGGCATTTCCGAACTTTTTAATAAACTGCCTTCGGGATGCCACATTCTTACCATAGATTTTGACAAACATCTTCATGAGTTTTTTTTGGAACATTTTCAAACTGAAGGTAAAAAGATTTCTTCTGTGTTGCTTAACAATCCGTCAGAAATTGCGAACATTTTGAATGGGCGTGAAATATTGCCGCCCCCTGGCTCATTTAAACGCGCAATCGTCGTAAAGATGAGCGGAGGAACTGTTTTTAATGAAAAAGCGTATACGGAAGTTACTGAATACGTGGATAATTTTATACAAACTTTTTGGAAAAACCATATAACGCTTACACGCATGGGACGGATGTTCGCGCTCGACATAATTAGAAACGTTAAGATGATTGAAGGAACTGTTTGTGGCAGCAATGATGCGAAGGGTTTTCATGATGCGCAAGATTTCGAAGCACACGAAGGTGATTGTAGCAACAGTTACAAATATCTCAAATATACCAATAATATCCAATTTCTTCAAAAAAATATTGTTTCTAAGCCGATTCTTGTTATTGGAGCTGGGCTTTCTACAGACAAGTTGCTGCCTGAGCTCGCCGCGCACAGACAGAATTTTTTTATACTGTGTGTAGACGCTGCCCTTCCAGCTCTTTTGCAGAGCAGAATACGCCCCGATGCAGTTGTTGCAGTTGAATGTCAGCTGGCTATTGAAAAAGCGTATATAGGCGCGGCGGAGTCCGGTATTCATGTGATTGCCGATTTAACGTCGCGCCCGCGTGTAACACGTCTTTGCGGCGGCAATGTTTCGTTTTTTCTTTCAGAATACTGCACATTGCCTTTTATGAAAGAGCTTACGAACGCGGCGCGTTCACTTGGGATTCCAGTTTTTCCGCCGCTGGGTTCCGTCGGACTCTATGCGGTTGAAACTGCACTTTATTTACGGAAAAAAGAAACTCCAGTTTTTGTATGCGGACTTGACTTTTCGTTTATTCCAGGACAAACGCACTGCAAAGGCGCACCGGCTCATACATCACAGCTTATTTCCGCAGAAAGACGAAAACCCGCCGGAACTCCAGCGGCGGCATACAATCATACAGCACACACGATTGTCGGTAAGGCTAGACGTACTGAATACACAGATGCGGCGCTTTCCGGTTACGGTGCGCTTTATGCAAAGCGGTATGAAAAAGTGAGCAATTTGTTTGACTGTGCTGATTCAGGTATGGAAAGCGGCATACAGCGCATTACACGGGAAGTTATGTTTGAAGTAGCGGAAAAGTTTGTGGTACATGCCGGATGCGCCGCCATCAATCATAACACTCAAAAACCAACCGCCTTGCCACAGACCGTACAGAACGAAGCGGAATCGGCTTTTGCGGCTCCGGCGGCGAAGGCTGAATGCGGATATGTTGAAAATCAGATGAAAAAGCTTTTGCGCATAAAAGCGATTCTTACAGGAAGCGAAAAGCCGCGAAATGACAATGAACTTGAAGAACTAATTGGTGAATGCGGTTACTTGTACGCGCATTTTCCGGATTGCGCCGCCGGATTCCGCATGACACAGGATTTTTTGAACAGAATCAGAGCCGAAGTGGACGTATTCCTAAAAGCGGGAAAAGCGTAAACATCGCGATAAGCTATGCGCCGGGGTGGAGCACCGCGCGAAGCGCGTTCCGTAGGGCGAAGCGGAACGAACGCCCGAAGGAATGAGGCGGATGAGCCGAAGTGCGAAACACCGGAAAACTGATACAGGCTACGCATTTGTTTGCCTGAACGAACTACTTACATTTCCGCCTTGAGAAATACGTCGCGCCATGTAAATCAAATTACTCTTCTTTAGTTTTCAATACTGCGAGGAACGCGCTCTGCGGCAACTCAACGTCACCGATAAGCTTCATGCGCTTTTTACCCTCTTTTTGCTTTTCGAGAAGCTTCCTTTTTCGAGTAATGTCACCACCGTAACACTTTGCAAGAACGTCCTTGCGCACCGGATTAACAGTCTCGCGCGCGATAATCTGGCTGCCGATAGCACCCTGAATTGCGATTTTGAACTGCTGGCGGCTTATTTCGCCTTTGAGCATCTCACAGACATGGCGCGCACGCTCGACGGCATTTCCTCTGTATGAAAGCTGTGAAAGCGCGTCCACGCCTTTTCCGTTGAGAAGAATATCGATTTTCACAAGATCAGTCTCGCGCATATCAATAACTTCGTAGTCAAACGATGCATAGCCACGGCTGTAACTTTTGAGCCTGTCGTAAAAGTCAAAAAGAACTTCGGAAAGCGGCATTTCGTAAATCAGTTCGACACGCTTCTCATCAAGGTACTGCATATTCACCTGGACACCGCGTTTTTCGGTGCAAAGCGACATTATCGAACCGAGATACGTCGCGGGCGTGATGATAGAAGCCTTTATATACGGCTCCTTTGCTGATTTTAGTCTTCCTGCGTCGGGATAGTTCGCAGGATTATCGACGAAGAATTCTTCTCCATTGGAAAGCGTTACCTGATAGCGGACGGATGGGGCCGTAAAAATAACGGACTGGTCAAAATCGCGCTCAAGCCGCTCCTGTACAACTTCCAAGTGAAGAAGCCCAAGGAAACCGCAGCGGAAACCGTAGCCCAAAGCGAGAGATGAGTCTTTTTCGTAAACAAGGCTCGCGTCGTTGAGCTTAAGTTTCTCCATGCTGTCTTTAAGCTCCTCGTAATCGTTTGAGTCCATCGGGTAAATTGAAGAAAAAACTACAGGCTTAACATCCTTGAAACCGGGAAGAGGCTCTTCTGCCGGGTTATCCGCAAGCGTGACTGTCTCACCAACGCGGACATCGGAAACTGTCTTTATTCCCGCAATGATATATCCAACATCACCTGCAGAAAGCTCGCCTGTTTCCTCAAGTTTTATCTTGAAAACACCGACTTGCTCGACGCGGTAATCTGCTCCGGAAGACATAAGCCGGATTGTCTGACCAGTCTTGATGCAGCCATCTATCATACGCAGATGCACGACAACGCCCCTGTACGGGTCGTAATGGCAGTCGAATATCAATGCTCGTGTCTTTCCGTCATCGTTCGTTTTTGGGCACGGTATACGCGTTACAATCGCCTCGAAAAGCTCATCAACGCCCTCGCCAGTTTTTGCGGAAACAAGAACAGCTCCGTCCGGGTCAAGCCCAAGGTCGTGGTCAATCTGATGTTTTACAGAAGGAATATCCGCAGATGGAAGGTCTATTTTGTTCACGACAGGGACAATCTCCAAATCCTGCTCCATAGCAAGGTACATATTCGAGAGAGTTTGAGACTCTACTCCTTGCGACGCATCAATAAGAAGAAGCGCGCCTTCGCAAGAAGCTATCGCGCGTGATACCTCATATGAAAAGTCAACATGACCGGGCGTATCTACGAAATTAAGCTCATATGTTTTTCCGTCTTTCGCAGTGTATGGAATCGTAACAGCCTGGCTTTTTATAGTAATACCGCGCTCGCGTTCAATATCCATGTTGTCGAGAATTTGATTCTGAAACTGCCTGTCATCGATAATCGCAGCTTTTTGGATAAGACGATCCGAAAGAGTTGATTTTCCGTGGTCGATATGCGCAACGATGCAAAAATTGCGCTTAAGTGATAAATCTGTCATTTGCGTCATTTTATTAGAAAAAGCTTGTACTGTCCAGAGGAACAGCGAAACCGAGCGTCACGCCAAGATATCCTTTCCGTCTTTTTTTCGCGTAGACTTCAACGTATAAATAGCTTTTATCAGGAGTAGGTTCTGCAGAGATGATTTCCACAGGATCCCCGTCCGAAAAACCGCTTTCATCAGCGATGCTGCCTTTTATGACGGATTTCACAGCGAACTTTCTGCGCGAGGAAGAAACCGGTTCAAGTTCCATGCCGACAACAGGATAAAACGCTTTATAAAGCAGATCGTTCTCGCATATAGTAAAGCCGGGATATTCTGGCCGCTGCTCAAGATAGATTTTTACAGACCTGCGGAAGGGATCGGTCGCGACTGGTTTGATTTCGTCGGTTGCGTTCGTTGTGGACGAGTCCGGGGTGCCGGAAAGTATCTCGATATCCACAATGCGGTCCGTACCGGACGGTATCATCGCATTGTGAAGCTCATCCATATCTTTTACAGGAACACCGTCAAACGAACAGATAACATCTCCTGGTTTTATTCCTGCATAATCAGCAATTCCTGCCGGCAGAACATAAAGGACTTCCACTCCTATTCCTTCTTCATCTGACGGATACACTTTTTTTGTCCGCCCTGCGATGCCGATCCATGGATGAAGGATTTCTCCGCCGCAAGAAAACGCTGCAAGCTCTGCTTTCAGAGATTCGACAGGTATTACGAAATTAAGTCCCTGATACTGCATAAGACCGGCAAAAACAACGCCCTGAACTTTGCCAGCATCATCAACTACTGGTCCGCCAGAATTCCCGGAGTTTACGGCAGCATCAATCTGTATGACTTTACCAGGCATCCCGACATCACGAGCTACAGCAGAAATAATTCCAGAAGTGACAGTATGCTCCAAACCTAGCGGAGAACCGACTGCAATTATTCTGTCACCTATTTCCAAATCGGACGCGGAACCAAGCTGGAACACAAACCCCGGTTTTACATCAGCTTTTATGAGCGCAAGATCAACTGACGCATCCCAACCTATAACTTTAGCCGGTATGCGATCATCGGGTTTTCCGGCAAGCTTTATGTAAAGCCGCGAGAAACCTTCATATTTCGGATCAACCTCGCTTTGAATAACGTGATAGTTGGTGATGATATATCCGGATTCGTCAATGAAAAAACCGGAACCGAGCGCAATTTCGTTGTACCCCACCCTGTTTTGTACAGTGACACCTTTATCAACCCAAACAGTGACCGTTCCTTTTATAAAATCCGATGTTTTAGGTACCGGCTCCGACTTTTCTGTTCCCGTCATCTCCGAAAAATCTACTATATTGGCTTCAACGCGTTCTTTGTTTCCAACAGTTTTGGAAGCTAGATTTGTAAGGATTGTTGTCTGGAGTTCCTGAGAAACTGCTTCTGAGCCGCACACACATACAAGCGTTTTGCACAGTTTATCAGCTTCATACCATTTCGAATCAGCAACATCCTTTTCCATTTCTGATTTTACGCATGTTACGCAATCTTCGAAAAGAACGTTCAGTATATCGTCACCGGGATCTTTCTGGAGCAGAAGATATGCAAGCCACAAAGAATAAACCGGCTTATCGGAAATAGAACGGCGGATATTCTGAGCTTCCGAGTAACGTATCTGCTCGACAGTATAATCCGGTATCAGTCGCGGTGCTCCGGAAAAAGTTCCGCAAGAAACTAGCGTGAAAAGACATAAAGACGAAAGGATGATTGTAGCTAACCCAAAAACCAGGAGACGACGACCGCCATTAATCATACACAATGACTCCGAAATAAACGCCACACGTTTTTTCGGCAAGGACACGGGAACCATCTTCCAAATCGTAGATGACCATTACGTTAAGCCCACTTCCCTGCTCATCTAGGAGACTCTTTATCTTAGGCACAAAACTGCTTTCAGACGGGCGTTTGTAAACCCAGTAAAAATCGTTCGGCTCATCGTAAAATATTGAATATATTTCCTTGCCGACAGAAATCGTAATCAAACGCTCACCGCGCATCATCGCTGTTATAAGAACATTTTCAAGCGGATGATAAAACTGAACTTCGCGCAAAGAACCGTCGAAATTCTCCGAATAAGACGATTCATATCCACCATTTTCGTCTACACCCCAGAACGAATGAGTCCATCCGTCTTCTGAATATACAGTATGATAATCAAACGACGTGTCACCGTCAGTATCTATATAAAGATCAGAGAGCCATAAATCATGATTGTAAGGAAGCTTTCCGAAAAGAGAGCTTGTAAGAGTTTTTTGAGTTTTCTCATCCGTCTTCTCATACGGAATTCTATACATCTCTTTCATCTCTTTAACACCGTCTCTATCCATATCGACGTTACGCAAAGAAAGCAAACCGTTGCTAAAAACAGCATCAGCATATTCGGTGCCATTTTCGAAATAAGTTGCGCTCACAGGCTTTTTCTCGAATAAAGAGAAAACGACTTCGTTTTTATTCCCATCAGAAAGAGGAAGTTTCACCTGATTAGCATTCTTAAGCGCATCTGTTTCAGAAAGAATCTGATATCTTCCATTTTCCACGGATTTTTCAGAAAGAACTGGAATAAAAAACGGATTGTTATCGTTTCCAAAAGAAGCTTTTTCAAAAACGACTGGAGTCCAATTCTCGCTGAACGGAACGAACGAATATGACGCACCGGTGCTTAAAAATTCAGCATTTTTTATGGACGGAAAGCTGTGATATCTCACCGAATACTGATGTTCATTGTCCATACAATAAACAGGTGCTCCGTAGTCACATTCAATATACCATTCCACAACACCGTCGTCGGTTCTGTCATAAACAATTTTCTCCGGACGGCCGTATTTATATGAACAAGTTAAGTCATACACACCGTTTTCTAATGAACTGAATTTTATCGTGGCCGAAAAACCAGACAAGACGCTCTGCAAATGACTTCTAGCATTTTCGCTTTTCATCTCGCGTGCCATTTTGCTGAACACATCATACTTAAAAACTCCGCCTGATATTTCTGTATATGCGTCAAACGCTTGTGTTTCCGTAAGGAAGCCGCATTTCATCGAAGCGAACGGATAAAAAATGTCGTATCCATACACGTCAGTTCCGGCTGTGTAAAGTCTTATCAGATTTGAAGCTTCTTCCTGATCCGCAAAAAACGCTGCATAAAGAAGGATTTCAGGGCTTTTCTCGAATATGGAGTAAACTCGTTTCAGCAAGGACTGGCAAAGCTCTACGTTAGAAGTTTCCTTGTACGGAACCTGAGCACCTGATTTCTGGCAGATTTCATATTCGTTTCTAAAAAACAAAGATACGAACTCAGCATTATCAGGATAAAGTGATGTAGCAAAAGATATTATGTTCCGGGCTTCCTTAACCTTGTTCAGAGCATACATTGATGCTGCTTCCAGGTAATAAACTTCTGGAACTGAATATTTTGAGGCATCTTTCAAAATGTCTATGCATTTGCTGTAACTGCCTGTCGTGTAATAAAGATCAGCGAGCATGATAACAGCGTTCGTTTTGCTGTATTTAAGCCAGTCCGTATATGTTATAGCTTTCTCAAGATATTCGATTATGTTTTTTGGGGGGTCGTTTCTTTTCTCGGCAGCATTTGCGCGAATAAACCAGAAATCAGAGACTGTCTGATCATAGGAAAGGCCTGTTACTGAAAGGGCATCCGCAGTTTCGTAGTCGTCAGCAGAAACTGCGTTCATCGCAAGATTCAGATAGCGCAATGCGAAACTGCGTCCGGCATTGCCAGAGGCAGCATACAAAGTCGCAGCGAACACCACGATTATTAAGAAACAGACTTTTTTTCTCATTTTACAGCATCCTCTCCAGTTTCAGTTTCTCCAGTTTTGGTAATTGCAGCTTTTTCCCCATCTTTGTTTTCTTCCGGAAAATTCTCCGCAACAACGGAGCTCTCCACGGCATCATTTCCAGTATCAAAGTTTTCTGTCGGAAATCCGAGAATTCTTCTGATATCCGCATCGTCAAGGGTTTCATTCTCAATAAGAGCTTTCGTAATCAGATCAAGCTGATCCCGATGCTCCATCATTATAGCACAAGCACGCTCCTTTGCATTATCAAGGATTTTCCGAACGGCAGTATCAATCTGATGAGCTGTATACTCCGAAAACTCCTTATGGCGCGCAATTTCACGGCCCATGAAAATAGGCTCATCTTCCTGTCCGTATGTCACGGCTCCAACTTCTTCGGACATACCCCATTCGCACACCATCCGACGCGCAAGGTTCGTAGCTTGCTGAATATCGTTTTGCGTGCCTGTTGTCGTTTCCCCATACACTACGGTCTCCGCTGCATAACCGCCAAACATAATCACGAGCTGATCGAGAAGCCATCCTTTCGTATGCGAGTATGAATCTTCTTTCGGAAGTCCGACCGTAAGTCCCAACGCCCTTCCCCTAGGAATAATCGTAACTTTGTGCAGCGGAGACGCATTCTTTAGGTAGTAATAAGGCAATGTGTGCCCAGCCTCGTGACATGCGGTCATTGCGCGTTCTTTCTCCGGCATGACCATAGAATCGCGAGCAACTCCCATAAGTATTTTATCACGCGCTTCCTCAAATTCGCTACTGCCGACTGATTTTTGTCCTTTCCGTGCGGCAAAAAGAGCTGCCTCATTCACGATATTCGCAAGATCCGCACCGCTCATGCCAGGAGTTGCTCTTGCAACTTTCTCCAAATTCACGTCATTGCCAAGCGGTATTCTCTTTGCATGTACGGCAAGGATTGCGCAACGTTCTTTAAGATCTGGCAGAGAAACAGTGATCTGCCTGTCAAACCTTCCCGGGCGCAAAAGTGCAGGGTCAAGCACATCCGGGCGGTTTGTCGCCGCAAGCACGATCACCCCGTCTTTGTTGTCAAAACCGTCCATTTCAACGAGCATCTGGTTCAAAGTTTGCTCACGCTCATCATGACCACCGCCCAAACCGGCTCCCCTTGCGCGGCCGACTGCATCAATTTCATCAATAAATATTATAGACGGAGCCATTCTGCGCCCCTGCTCAAATAAATCGCGGACACGACTAGCACCTACACCAACGAACATCTCCACAAAATCACTGCCAGAGATATGAAGGAAATTGACGCCTGCCTCACCGGCAACAGCCCGCGCAAGCAAAGTCTTTCCAGTTCCAGGATTTCCTACAAGCAGAACTCCTGTAGGTATTTTCGCTCCCATCTCTTGATATTTTTTCGGTGTCCTAAGAAAATCGACTATCTCCGCAAGCTCCTTCTTAGCTTCTTCCTGTCCGGCGACATCCACGAACATAACTTTTTTTCCTGATGAATCAAAAACACGCGCCCGGCTTTTTCCGAACTGCATTCCTTTCATATTCTGCGAAGCATTCTGCCGCATTATGAACATAAAGAATACAAGCGTCAAAACCCATGGCATATACGACAGAATCAGAGAAACAATGCTTTCCTTCGATTTACTGCCTGAAACCTCAATCCCGGCATTCCGCAGAGTTTCCATAAGACTTTCGTCCTCATACGGAATCTCCGTTTTAAAGTGCGATGACTGACCATTTGCAGCTTGAATAACACCGCTTATAGAAGAACCGTCTTTTATATGAACTTCAGTAATTTTCGAAGTTTTAACATACTCCAAAAAATCGGTATATGAAATTTCAGGGACAGATGAGCCTGTCCTTGTCGTAATGAAATAAGCCACAAGAAGGATTAACATCACTACGAAGAACAACAGGCCGGCACGACCTTCTTTTCCGTTATATTTTGTCATTATATTCTCCCATATCTGTCAATTTTTTAATATTTCAGCTGATGAGCTATTTATCTTCAATCAACAAACTCCGTCTTAATTCGCAACATATTTTGCTCGAAACAGCTTGCTTCGCGCTTGTTGCAGAATACCTGCGAGCACCGGTTAAACCCGCGGAACGAACACACCTATGCATCTCCTAAAGCATTCAAAATATGCTCGTGGCGATAGTCAGGCTTCTGGCTTTACGAACCAGTCCTCATACCCGTACAAACTTCCCCATACGCCGCGGTTCTCGCTATCCTCGAAAACCGGGATTTTCCAACGGATTTCGGCAGGCACATGCCAATCCGAGAAAATCTTTGAAAGCAGTTTACGCTCGCCAACCGGAGTTCTGAATGCATCAGCTGAAGAACCGGAACGGATTACGCAAGGAAGTTTGAACACCCCCGAAACGCAGCCTTCATCAGTTTCAGCGACATAAACGGACCTGTTTTCAGCGGACGGATTTTTCCCAGGAATCAGATTAAAAGATAAATTGCCCGCATTTTCAGCGGCAGCGCGGATTGTTACATCTACATTGCCTATAATATATCTTCCCGGATGTGTCACAAACACGTAAAAGCCCGATTCTTCGTTTTCCCCAGAGCAGTCATCAACAACAGACATAAAAACTTTTTTTGATTTCCGCTCCATTTTTATGCCTGCCCCGGAAACTTTTCCAGCCCCCCCGGAAAAAGACGCAAGCATACTATAAGGTATCCTTTTTGGGCATTTTAATAAAGTCAATCCGTCATAAAGCAGTGCGATTCTTGCTGTAAAAGGGCAGGTATCGAAAACAGCCGCATTCATCCAAAGCGTCGCGCAGCCCGATTTTTTGCAAGAAAGCTCGCCACCTGACAATTTTCCCTTACACAAAGTCGCGCCACTCGTTGCTCCGCCCTTTGTTTTCCCTGAAGGTTTGACATCAGACAATTTGCCCGCAGTTTCGCCAGAAGCTCCGCAATCAAAAGTCCACGCTGCATTTTTTTTGGCTGCATTTATATCATCGGCTGCTACCATATTTTTTTCAGCACCATGAATAACGGCTGAATCCCAACCAGGTTCAATATCGTTCAAAAAAGGAATAAGGCTGTTACGTATCCGGTTCCTGAAATAAGCGTTGTCTGCATTCGACAAATCCGTTCTGAAAGAAATACCGTTCTGTTCGGCATACTCCTCAATTTCGCGCCTTGAAACATCAAACAACGGGCGTGAGTATATACCGCGGTGTTTTTTCATTCCGAATGATGAAAGAACGCCGGCTCCTTGCAAAAAACGCTGAAGTATCGTCTCAAGCCTATCATTCCTGTTGTGCGCGATACACACAACGGCTGCTCCCGTATTTCGCGCTTCTTCCTCAAAAGCTTCGTATCGCAAAAAACGGGCAGCTTCCTCTGTACCCTTGCCGCGAGCTGCGGAAATTTCCTCTACAAGGCCGCGCCTTAACACCTGCAAAGAACAAGGAATACCTAAACCAGCACAGACTTTGACAACGTGCTCCGCATCGCCAGAAGTCTCGGCATCTGGACGGATATTATGATTCACTGTGATTACACAGAGAGAAAACCCTACTTCGAAAGACAGTTTCTGCAGAACATCAAGCATCACCATTGAGTCAACGCCGCCCGACACAGCGGCAAGCACGGTTTTTCCTCGCAAAGTCTCGACAGGAACGCCTTCTGGACAAATTGAGTTTTTTACAACACCAAGTAAATCTGACATATAGAAATAAAATCAATACGGTTGGTCATGGAACGCTACGCTCAGGACCTTGACCCAACCGTTTTGACGCTTGCTAACAATTATCAAGCGTCAATCAAAAAAAAAGCCCGCAGACACAACCCCTGCAGGCTTTCTTCTAAAATGCAAGCACATCTGGTCAAGGCACGCTACGCTCAAAGCCTTGACTCAGCCGTTTTGTCGCTTGCTAAAAGAGTATCAAACGACAATTTAACTTGCAAATTTGACCAGTTCGGTAAACTATGCTCTTCTCCGGCCAACATATTTTTCATGCTTAAGCCTTGCAAAACTACAAGGTTTTAAAGTCTTTTTTCAGATACTCCGAAAGAAATTATTTTTTTGGAGCGCGGACAGAAGCAACAACTGCCTCGCCGTCAGAAATAACCTTAACACCATCGCCAAGGTTAAGCTCTTTTACATGGAGGAAATCGCCAATCTTAAGAGCAGAAACATCCGCAACAATACGAATAGGAAGATCCTTTGGCAAACAGCGTATTTTGATTGAAGGAGTTCCTTTCTGAAGAGTACCACCCTCACGAACACCAACCGGGCTTCCACCGAGCTGAAGTTTAATCTCAGCAACAAGAGGCTTATCCTCATCAATTACATGGAAATCGACATGAAGGTTCTTGTCTGTGATGATATCGTACTCAGTATCTTTGATAAATGCGAGCATCGTATCATTACCAACCGTAAGCTTGATAAGAGTAGTCGGTGTAGCCTGTTTCCAGACTTTTGTAAATTCGGCTTCATTAACTGAGAGCATTGTAGCAACACCCTTTGAATTATACATAACTGCTGGGAGTTTTCCTTCTGCCCTTAGCTGTTTTGCAAATTTCTTTCCTGATCCTGTGCGCATTTCTGCACTCAACGTCATGTAATCCATATTTCGGACTCCTTAAATCATCATTTCCGGTTCCCTCCGGAGCGGACAAAACAAATGCCCTACTATTAGCTGGGACGGCTGGATTCGAACCAGCGGAATGACGGCACCAAAAGCCGTTGTCTTACCACTTGACGACGTCCCAAAGGAAAGCGAAAAATGCATTTGCGATATTTTCACCATGCATCTTTCAAAAACAACCGCAATTCTTTCTAAAAGTATACGGTTTCACATTATTAAATATTAAATCTTTTCGGTAGGAATTTCAAACTACAGAATTTAAGCAATATGATTTTCCTACCGATTTTTCAGTCCATTTCTCCAAGACTAGCTTCTTCAACATGACCAGCCTCATACTCAGCAACAATTTTGTCCTGTAGCTCAGTTCTGAACTCTGGGCTGATTGGATGCGCCACATCCTTATAATCGCCTGAACCAGTCTTACGACTAGGCATTGCGATAAAAAGTCCTGTCTTACCCTCAATTATCTTTACATTGTGTACGACGAAGCAGTTATCAAATGTAATTGTTACGTAAGCCTTCAATTTTCCTTCGGCTGCCACCTTACGGATCCGAATCTCTGTGATTTGC
>JAIKVO010000159.1 GCA_024685655.1 Treponemataceae bacterium | reverse complement strand
CTCGGCCTGCTTGTCGCCGAGAGATTCCCCGGCAAGCTCGTTGGGTTGCAGGACGACATCTGTGACTGTTTTCTCCAATATGTCGGAGAGAAAGCAGGTGAGAGCCTGATGTGCTTCGGGCGATTCGGTGGTGAAGAGAATCTTGAAAATCGGATCGGCGCATGGGTTCAGAAGAGCCGTAGGCGAAGGGCGTAAAGTTTGTACCATAAAAACTCCTGAAAATGTTTTACATATTATTATTTGACAACACGAATGAGTTTTTGACACTCTTGCTGGGAAAAATGAAAAATTTTGCGGCCAATTATTGCGCGAAGGATTGGAGCACCTGCCGTAGGCAGTTCGTAAGCAACCGAAGGTTGCGTCGAATGGAGCGCGGTTAGCGCGTAAGTGCGGAAAGCCTGACCGGTGCGAGCTTGCGAGCACCGGACGCGCCCTATTCCTTATGTTTGTCATTTACACTTTTAAGTGTTAGAATATTAGATGTAGACTAAAAAACGTTTTAAGGAACAAAAATGAAAGTATCATCATTCATGCATTTTCTTGGATTCGGACTAAAAACCGTCCTTTTCCACAAAAAAGACCCTATTCTGGGTACCGTCATTGTAACAGACAAATGCAACTTGAAATGCAAACACTGCTCCGTAAACAACATAACAGCTGTTGTCCATCCATACGCCCAGATAAGGGGCGAGATGCAACAGCTTTACGACATGGATATAAGAATCCTTTTTTTCTGCGGCGGCGAGACTTTTCTTTGGAGAGACGGCGACAAGACTATCAAAGACCTTGTAATCGAAGCAAAAAAGATGGGGTTTCTCATCGTCAATGTCGTTACTAACGGAACTTTCCCGATTGATCTTCCAGAAGCGGACTTGATTCTTTTGAGTCTTGACGGAGACAAAGAACGCCATAACGCAATTCGAGGCGACACCTATGACACGATTATGGAGAACATCAAGAACGCCACAACCGACAACATCTGCTTTTACATGGCAATAAACCAGATAAACAAAGATGCCATCCGTGATGTCTGCATTACGGCACGCGACACAAAAAACGTCCGCGCTGTTTCGTTCAACTTCCACACGCCGTACCCGGACACACGGGAACTTGCGCTTTCAAAAGAAGAAAAAAAGAAGTGCTGCGACGTAATAAAACAGATGATGAAAGAAAACGTGCCTGTCTTCAACCTAAAAAGCGCGTTTCCGTATTTGATAGAGAACAAATTCCCGACACCGTGCCACCAGTGCGTAGTCATTGAGAACGGCAAAGTTTCTGTCTGCGGTCGCTGCATCGACGTGCCGGGGCTTTGTGAGGAATGCGGATATTTCTTTGTCGCCGAGTATACTCTTTTGTTCAGGGGCAACCTTAAAGTCGTTTCCGAGATGTTCAGAACGTATCTTAAATACATATAGGAGCAGAAAATGAGCATCATAACTGATTTAACACGGATGTGGCTTACACGAACGACAAAGCCGTTTACGTTTCACAATGAATACGACGAGAAACTGCCTTTCGAAAACTGCGAAAATCTTGGGCTTTACGTGCATATCCCGTTTTGCAAGAATATCTGCAATTTCTGCCCGTATTGCAAAGTAAAGTATGATAAAGAAATGTGCGACCGCTACATTGATGCGTTGCTCCACGAAATTCACTTTGTGGGCAGCCAGCATTCCGGAAAAAAGACGGTCACAAGCCTTTACTTTGGCGGTGGAACGCCCGCACTTGCCGCAGACAGACTCTGCGAAATAATAAGTGCCATTAAAGATCATTTTGAAATTACGGAAGGAATCGGCCTGGAGCTTCACCCGGATAACGTGGAACCTGGTACATTGCAGAAGATAAAGGCTGCGGGCGTAACGAAAATAAGCATAGGGATTCAGTCTTTTCAAAAAAAATACCAGAGCATCCTGGGAAGAGCCGGAATCGACAAAAAAGCCTTGCAGGACGCGCTTACACAAGTGCCTTTTGAAACTGTCTCAATGGATTTTATTTTTGCGCTACCGGAACAAACTTTCGATGACCTAAAAGCCGATATTGACGAAGCGTTCGCCATCGGAGCAAACCATGTGGCAATTTATCCGTTCATAGATTTTACGTTCACAAAAAGCACCGTGAAAGCAATGCCGAAGCGGCAGAAGAGAGCGTTACTCGACAGCATCACTTTATATTGCAAAGAAAGAAATCTTACTCGCGACTCTATCTGGACATTCTCCAGCGAAAAGAACGCACGTTATTCATCTATGACGCGGGACAACTTTCTGGGCTTCGGCTGTTCGGCTACAACGCTTCTTAAAGATCAGTTCAAAATAAACACTTTCTCTGTTGACGCATACTGCAAGCGGATAGAAGCGCAAACTCTGCCGACTTCGCTTACAATCCGTTTTACTTTGCGGCAGCGCATGGTTTACTACCTTTTTTGGACGGCGTACAGCACAAAAGTCGATTCTATGGCGTTCGAAAAGTTTTTCGGGGTTCCGCTTAAAAAGATGTACGGATTTGAGATAAAGATTGCAAAACTTCTTGGCTTCATCAGCGAAAAAGACGGAGTTTACAGTCTCACGATGAAAGGTGCGTTTTATTTCCATTACTACGAAAACTTTTACACACTCGCTTACATCGACAAAATGTGGGGCATAATGCGTGGAGAAGCATTCCCGACGAAAATAGTACTTTAGTTTTTGATTTCTTTTTTTTGCCAAGTCAGTCTTTTGATGTTAAAATATAACAAAGGAAGAAATCATGAAACATAAAAAATCACTTATTCTTTTTGTTTGTTTAACGATTGCTATTTTCGCATGTATGATTATAGCAAACGGTATCCAAACTTCTTGGGGAGCAGTGAGCGTCGAAGCCGTCAGCTACGATTTCACCGACAGCAACGGAAAAACACAGACTCTCACCGGAAAACTGTACAAGCCCGTGACCGCTACGGCAGAGAATCCCGCCCCGGCAGTGCTCATGCTTCACGGTTACCAGAACGACAAAGAAACGAACGATGCTTACTCCATTGAGCTTTCACGCCGCGGAATTGTCGTGCTTTCTTTGGACGAGTATGGTCACGGCTGGACGTCGGCTGGCTTGAAAGAACGCGGTTGGACGAACCACAAGGTCACCGTGAACTACGGTGAGGACAGTGAAGAAGCCGGCACTTACAAAAAGCTTGGAAGCGGTGGCGCACTACGCTACAAAATAATGATGAATTTCTCGAACCTTTCATTCTTCAAGGATAAATACAGCAAAGGCGATGACGGAAGCGTTCTTTATGATAGCTCGATGGGCGGAAAAAAGGGATTTGAGGTGCTTTCCGACTTCGACTTTGTTGACAGCGCAAATATAGGTGTTTCAGGACACTCTATGGGAACATGGGCAAGCTGGTCTACCGCCGCCGCGTGCCCCGCAAAAGCTGTCGTTCTTCAGTGCGGCGAGCTTTTCTCTAAAGAAGCATACGACGCGGATAAAATCCACTTCAATAATGTGTTGCTTTTGCAAGCGAAATACGACGAATTCAACTATTTCCGCGACTACGAGAACACCGTCACTGACGAGCTCATGTCCACAGATTTGCGCAGGGAGTTCCTTGGATTAAGCACATCCGCGACAAACGCCGGTTCGTCCACGACAGGAACGGCAGCAAACGCCAACGCCGCAGCCAGCGAATCCGCCGAGTGGAACAAAACATACGGCTCTTTCTCAGACGGCACGGCACGCCGCATAGAGCTTATCAACACGAACCACCGTCTTACGACACACGACCATCATGCGCTCACAGCTGCGCTCGACTGGTTTGAGCAGGCACTCGGAGTAAAATATACAATTGCTTCGAACGACCACGTTTACGGATTCAAGGAATGGCTTGTTTTTGCGGCGTTCCTTATGGCTGTTTTCGCGATGCTTCCGCTTATGAATCTGCTGCTTGCAATTCCGTATTTCAGAAAATCCGTCCAAGCGTTGCCGTCTGAGCCTGGCAAAATCAAAACGAACAAGCAGTGGCTTAAAGGCGCGATTATCACGATGGCAATTTCCGCGCTGACTTATCCGTTTATGACGCAGCTCGGTCACGGTCTTTTGCCGCTTCCAGAAGGTATTTTCCGCATGACAATCGGCAACGGCTTCCTTTCGTGGTACTTGCTGCTCATCATCATAATGATAATTACAACGATGATTCCGTGGAAAAAATCGCGCAAGCAGAGCACAACAGGCAAATTGTCAGCAAACGGCGCAAATGCGGCAAAACAGAAAGCGGCTGCGCAAAACGACAACATTGCTCCCAAAACCCCGGTCAACTGGTACGACATCGGACTTGCGCCGGCGAACAAAACCGACAAAATAGGCTGGAAACTTTTCGGCAAAAGTGCGCTTCTTGCCCTTATTCTTCTCGGCTTTGTCTATATTCTTGTAACGATTTTCACATACGCTTTCCAGCTCGATTTCCGCATGATATGGCCGTTCCTTAAGCCGTTCACGCTTGAACGTTTCGGACAATTCTGCGTATATTTCCCAGTTTTCTTCGTGTTTTTCCTTCTGAACAACTCAAAGATTTTCGCCCAAATGCGGACAAAATATACGCTCCAGCTCGATACAAATGGCTACTGGCAGACATTCTGGCGCAACGCAGTTTGCATGGCAGGAGGCATATTCTTCATCATTCTGCTGGAATACATTCCGTTCTTCGCAGGACTCGGTCCAGGTGCGGATTTGCTTTTCAGTCCGACATTCGGTGGTCCGTTCATGTCGCTGCTTATCGTGTTCTTCCCGCAGATACTCGTATTCAGCCTTATCGGAACATACATGTACCGCAAAACAGGCTCTGTCTATACTGGAGCATTCGTAATTTCTGCACTTGCGTGCTGGATTGTAACTGGCGGAAGCGCGATACTGTAAAAAAAATGCAGGCTGACAAACATCATCAGCCTGCATACATCTGCAAAAAAGTGAAAAAAAACAGCCGGGTAACATCTAAGATGAACCGGCTGTTTTGCATCTTCCAACAAAAAACTAGTATTCTTTTTTGTCTGTCTTTCGTCTTTTATTCAGAAGCTTGCGTTCCAAAGTTGTTTTCTTCTGGTGGTTAATTGCAGAAGGCTTAACAAAATACTCGCGTTTTTTGTACTCGCGGATGATGCCTTCTTTTTCAACCATACGCTTAAAGCGTTTGATTGCTTTCTCAAGGTTCTCTGAGTCATCAACCAAGATTCTTGCCATGTGTGTCACCTCCTTCTGATCGGTGGTACCGAAAACAACATTCTATTTATAGCATAAAAACGAATTACGTTTCAAGTAGGCTTTCCGTACAACTTCTAAATGCGACTATAAAAATCTTGTCGCTAGAGATTCTTGTAGCAGTTTATGAACTCCATCATGTATTGCTGAACGTCGCGGAACCATTTTTTTTGGAAATCGACGGCGAGCTTGCCCAAATAACGGTAATGCCAGCACTCCCAGCGGTAGCCAGTCACAGGCTCGTATCCTTCCGGGAACGAAAGACTGAATCCGTATTCAGCCGCATGTGCCGTAAGCCATTTTCCGGGCTTTGTCTCCGCATAGCTGTCCTCAATTGAGCCAAAGTCGATAGCGGTTCCTAAATGATGCTGGCTTGTTCCAGGCGGTGCCGATTCCCTGTCCGCAGCTTCTTTACCCATTTGCTGAATATTGCGCTCATAAAGCATTTTCTGATAGTCGTAAGTTCTAAACGCTGAGCTTACAAGAAGAGAAAGCCCGTCAGCCCTGGCAGCATCCGCCATTACACGGAGAGCAGCCTCAACTGGCTCCCGAATCTTCATGCCTGTTTTGTTTATGGGGTAAGAGTCATTTTTCACGAGCGTCACTAAATCTTCCGGCTCATAATCTTCTGGAACCGTATGTGTCCTGTCTATAAGGAACAAATAATTTTCGGTGTCAGCAGCAATCACGGCTTCAATCTCGTGGTAAAAATCCATCTTATGTGTATCGATACTTGCTGTAATAGCGGTAATTTCATCCGCATACTCCGCGGGGTGAGGAATTGCCGTGAACGCATTTACTGCATCAACAATTTTCTGTTCTTCTGGTGTCAAACCCGGCTCCTCCTCTTCTGTTTTCTTTTTTGAGCAAGAACATGTACAGACACAAAAAAACAGCAGCATGAATGCAGCAACAAAACGAGTAAAACCAGCTTTCATAAATTAAACGACCTCTGTAACGGAATGAATTATGTTGAATGTGTCCACAAACCCTGTTGACTCAAGGGCTTCGTGAGCAGCAGAAGACGGACGCATAAGATACAACGTAAAGCCCGACTCCTCGCCGTCATTGAACGCTCCCATAAGAACACCAAGACCTGACGAATCAATGCCGGTAACCTCGCTCAAATCAAGAACGACGTTAATCTGCTGTATGTATGTGTACACCTTTGTACGGAATTCAGCGAATGTATAAGAGTTTATAACACCGCTTATTTCCAACAATATGTAGTTCGCGCCTTTTTTTTCCTCAATAATCAATGCATCCATATTAACACCGCCTATTTCCTATTTGTCCAAATACTTGATTGCGACGACAGAAACATCGTCCTCAAGCTCTTTCGACGTAAAATCAGAAAGCTCCTGACAAAGGAACTGTCCCATCTTGTCTGACGGAAACGTAAGGTTATCCATGATCGAACGCTGAACGCGGTCTTTACCGAATTTCTCACCACGTATTGATTTTCCTTCAAGAAGACCGTCCGTACAGGTAAGAATTATATCACCGGGGTTCAGCTTAACCTTGCGGACTTTTACAAGATTCGCGACATTCTTAACGAATCCAAGGACGCGGCCCTCGCCCTGAACCTCAATAACGTTGTTGTATGCCTTTGTGTACATAAACATAGCAGGGATACCGCAGTTTATGTAATACAGAGTATTGTCGGAAAAGTCGATGAGCATGAACACGCCCGCAAGGAACGTACCTTTCGGCAAATTGTCGCGGATAAACACGTTTACTTTCTGAATCAGCTGCTTGAAGTCGTGCGTCTCAGCAAGGAAGGTTCGGACGACCGACTTAAGGATGACAGATGACATACTTGCGTTAATACCTTTTCCGCTTATGTCTCCAAGAATGACCATGTGGCGTTCATCAGTAAGCCTAATGAAGTCAACATACTCGCCTCCAAGGTTGTGCGCAGCCACTGAAACATAACCGACATCCGCCTTGGGGTTCTTTATGAAGTCCATGTTCTCCTGAATTGACTGGATAATCTGACCGGACATCTGGATTTCTCGGTTGACAGTACCGACGACGGACTCGTTCGCAATGTTCTTTATATAATAACCAATAACGAAGAAGTATGAATACAAGTTCGTGAATACAGAATAGTCGTAGTCCGTGTATGCGTTACCAAGCCGTTTCTCGCCAAGCACGATGGCGGCGAATATATGGCGGCCTTCGTTCAATATGATAAGAACTTCGCTCTGCGTCTCGTAGAAGAAATCCGAAAGCTCTTTTTTCGCAGGAGAAAGAGCGTGCTTAGTGTCTATATGACTCTTGAAAATTACAGTGATTTTGGCGTTCAGAGCCGTGTCGAAAAGCGGATTTGAAAGCGGAATGCTTATTTTCTTTCCACGCGAGCTGTACATTGTATCCAGAGTGTTCTCGTTCGACTCGATAAGCAGGTCAAGGTGCGATGTATGAACGTTATCGGAGAAAACTTTGTGAAGTTTCTCGTTAAGAACGTCAGGAGACTCGGTGTAGTCGAGCTTTGAAAGCTCCTCCTCAAAGTGGATAGAGTAGTTTACGTCGCGCGTGTTTCTCCTTTTTCTGATGTATTTTGTACCCTGATATCCCAAAGTAAGAAGAAGACCGGTAAGCACACCGTACACAACCACGAACAGGAACACGTTCGAAAAGCGGAGCGGCTGAAGGGCAGCGAACAGGATACCGGCAATGATACTTATTACGATGTAGTTGAATATAAAGTCCATCGTTGATGACGCAATTATGCGGATATCAACAAGGACGGTCATGGAGACAATCTTGTAAACAAGGAATACAAGCGCAGCGATACCGAATGTATACAAAAGGCTGAATGCAGGAACCCACGCGATCGCGCTCTGACAAAGCAGAACGACAAATACTATCGAAGCAGGAATCGCTACGACAAGAAGAAGCATCTTTTGCTTGAAAAGCTTGTTTTTCTCTGACCGAATTCTGAACAGAAGTGAAATCTCTGCAAAAGCAGGAATCACGAACACATACAAAAACAGGAAAATCTGTGCCCAAGAATAATCCAAATAAGGGAACGCCTCGCTGATAATATTAATACCAGAAGTTACAGAGATTTCGACATCCTGAATTCTCCAGAACACCACGTACAGTCCTGCAAGAATAAGCACTACTTTCAGGACTTTTGAAAGCACACCGTTACGGATTATCGGGAATGAGATCAAATAAAAAGATATCGATATAGAAAACCATGCGATAAGTACAAGAAGTATTTTGCCTATAATCGAGATAAGCTGCTCGTTTCCGAGTATTGAAACAAGGATGTTCACAGCTGAGAAAAAAGCTATTACAGCAAGAAGAAGAACGAAATTGATTATCGGTTTTACGCGCGCATCATCGTTTCTTACATCCTCGAATGACGAAAACCAAACAAGGACGGCACTAAGTATAAAATTCAATATTAAATAAATCATCTCAGCCCTCTACCTTTACAGCGAGCATCGTAACGTCGTCGCGGAGTTTCTTGTTGCCGTTATAGGTCAACACCAAATCTGCTATATCGTTGATGATATGCCTTGCGGACTTGTACGCACTGTTCTTAATCGTGGACATATAAAGCTCTGTATCACCAAGCTCCACACCATCATTATCCATAACCTCGGAAACACCGTCGGATGCCATAAGTATCAGGTCATCGCGGAAAAGCTTACGCTCCGCGACCGTTATGTCGTCAAGCTCGATAATACCGACAACCGAACAGTTCGACGTAAGAGGCTTTATCGTATATCCGTCCGGAGCCCTTGTAACGATGATAGGATCAGACATAGAAGCATTTATGTAGCGTATCGTCATTTTCGCGGTGTCAATGATACCAATGAAAAGAACGGTGTACTTATCCTGAAGGTGCATTCCCTTAATGGCGGTATCGACTGCCTTTACAACACCGGCAAGATCCTCTTTGTTCTCAATAATCTTTACGGTGTTCATAACCAAACCCATAACGAGGGCAGCGGCAAGACCTTTACCAGAAACGTCTCCGAGCATAACAAGCGTCTTGTTCTTGTCCATCGGAAGAACCGTATAATAGTCACCAGAAACGTTTACAAGAGGACGGAAATAAGCCGCTATATCAAGATGCGGAATTTCAGGCATCTGCTGAGGCAGGAACGAACGCTGCGTTGCCGCGAGCTGCTCCCACTCTTGGGAAAGAGAAGCAATTTCACTAAGCTCACGGATTGTCTTAGAACGGTTCTCAAAGTGATTGAACTCATCAACCAGACGAGTATAAACAGCGCGATCAAAAAGATGCGTGTAACGGCAGAAAACATAAAGATGCTTGTCACCGCTAACAAGGAAGAAACCGCGAGAATCGCGCAAATTGGACGTAACACCGAACTCGTTGTTCAAAAAGTAAACGCCGTCTTTCCATCCTTTAGAATAGTTTATCTCAAGCTTTTCGGTCGTTGATTCCGCGCTTGCTATGCGATCAGGACTGTTGTAAATAACGTAATTTGTAGCGCGGTCTATGTAAAGGACTGAGCAGTCTGCCTCATCCTCAAGAATCGCTTTAATCGCCTCTATGAAATCATCGACAGAGTAAGAGAAACGCAGCCTTTCTATAAAGCGTGAAAGCAAGTCAGTTTCGTGAGTGTAGAGAGCCTTGCGCTCGATTTTTGAAATAGACAGTCTTAAGATGTTCGACATTATAATCTGCATTGCACCGAAAACAACCGCCGCGACGATTGCCGCGAAAAGGAACGATGTTTCAGGAACAAGGAAAACTGTCATTAGAATGAAGCACAGCCCAGCGAACGCATTGACCGTGCATAACAAAATTCTTCTTTGTGCTTTGAACATGTTTTTCCTCAAACTCTGTAATGGAGAGAATTATACTACAGTATCGGCAAAAAATACAGAAAATTTTAGACAGAATTAAGGGAAGACCATACAAAAAGCAAAGAAACTGTAGGAAAGCAATAGAACCAAAAGTAATATAAGAAGGAGGGCTCGGCAACAAGTTGCCGCCGGGCTTTGCAGGGTTCCGGCATTCGCCTGCATTCCTTCGGTCTGCTACGCAGCCCTCCGGAACAGCCCTGACGGGCTGCCCTTACAATCCCTGCCCTAATTAAAACCCGCCGAAACCGCCGCCCATGCCATTCATAAGTTTGTTCTGCATTCCTTTGTTGCGGCTCATCTTTTTCATGGCGAGCTTTGTCTTCTCGAACTGCTTTATAAGCCGGTTCACCTCTGCAACGGATGTTCCGGAGCCTTTCGCAATGCGCTTTCTGCGGCTCGGTCCGATAATAAGGTGGTTCGCACGCTCTTTTTTCGTCATTGAAAGGATAATTGCTTCCTGGCTTTTCATGCCTGAAGTGTCTATGTCCTGATCCTGAATCTGTCCGGCGAGCCCCGGAACCATTTCCAGAAGCGACTGAATCGGTCCCATCTTCTTTACGCGCTGAAGCTGCTCCAGCATGTCCTGCAGCGTGAACTCGTTGCTCGCCATCTTTTTCTGGAGCTTTTCGGCTTCCTCAATGTCGATTGTCTCCTGCGCTTTTTCAACGAGAGAGACGATATCGCCCATTCCAAGGATGCGGCTTGCGATGCGCTCCGGATGAAACTGCTCAAAGTCCTCGATTTTCTCACCAGTACCGATGTAAAGGATTGGCTTTCCTGTTATGGACTTCAACGAAAGAGCCGCACCACCACGAGCATCTGAGTCGAACTTCGTCAGGATAACGCCGGTAAGTCCGAGAGCCTCGTCAAAAGACTTTGCAATCTCAACGGCGTTCTGACCGGTCATTGAGTCGGCGACAAGAACAAGCTCGTCCGGCTTAACGGCAGCCTTGATGTCAGCGATTTCTTTCATCATCGCGTCGTCAATCTGCATGCGTCCGGCTGTATCGACGATAATTACATCATAGCCGTTTTTGCGGGCATAATCGCGAGCGTTTTTTGCGATGCGGACGGCATCTTTCGCAGTTCCGGGGAGCTTCACGTCCTCTTTGTAGACGGGTACGGATGCCCGCTCTGCCATTACGCACAACTGGTCAATTGCAGCCGGACGCACAAGGTCACAAGCTGCAAGCAAAGGCTTTCTGCCGTCCTTCTTCAGTTTGGCGGCAAGCTTTACTGCAGAAGTCGTCTTACCGGAACCCTGTAGTCCCAAAAACAGGATGACGGACTGTGTATCAACACCTTTTAGGTGAAGGTCGGTCTTTGCGTCGCCGAGCAAGGCAACAATCTTGTCGTGAACGATTTTTACGAACTGCTGGCCCGGGTCAACGGAGCGAAGAACTTTCTCGCCCTTTGCCTCTTCTATTGTGCTGTTGACGAAGCGGCGCACAACGCGAAGGTTTACGTCGGCCTCAAGAAGAGCCATTTTTATCCGCTCAACGGATTCTTCAATGTTCTTCTCTGTGATTTTTCCTTTTCCGGTTACTGTGCGGAAAATATCTGAAAATGTGTTCGTAAGTTTCTCTAACATCGTTTTTCCCCAATTTTTCTTGCAGTGCTTTCGCCAACATCCCTACAAGCTCAGCGGTTCTGGCGAACATTTTCCCTACCGCAACACTTCTTTCAAGAAGTCGAGCGGTTCAATTTCCCTGTTCAGGATGCGGTACAAGCCGTTACAAATTGGCAGCTTAAGATGCAGGTTTTCCGCAATCTCGTGCACGTAACGGCAGGCGACGGCTCCTTCAGGGAGGTATTCTATTTCTTTAATGCGGTCGATCAAATCATCAAGATTTTTGAACGGCGCAAGAATATTCTTTTTAATGATGTCGTGTCCGAAGCGGCGGTTACGTCCGTACTTACTGCGGCAAGTAACATCAAGGTCGCCGACGCCTGAGATAGACGTGAATGTTTCGGCGTGGGTCGCTCCCATCGCAAAACCGATTGTCTGAATTTCGTTAAGTCCTGCGGCAAGAAGGAGCGATTCCGTGTTGTCACCGAAAAGGTCTGATGTCTCAGCGATTGCGTCAAGACAGCCGAAAACGATTGCGACAACGTTCTTAACCGCGGCGCAAATCTGCACACCGATAACGTCAAGACTTGAATAAACCATCAATCCTGGAACGCGCAAAAGTTCCCTTACACGGATAGAGTTCTTTGGGTTTTCACTTGCCGCAATAAGACCCGTAAGCTTGCCCATCGCAACTTCCTCCGCATGGCTCGGACCCGCGATATACACAAGGTTTCCTTTGCACGCTTCCGGAAGCACGTTCTCCAGAGTTTCAAGCACGAGCTTCGGTCCCTGCGCGGAAGGCACAAAACCTTTTGTCAGAACACCGATACAAGTGGAGCCGTCCGCAATGTTCGGCACATTCGCAATTTTCGCGGCTGTTTTCGCAAGATAAAGCGACGGGCTTGCAAGAATGATAAATTCCTTGCCTGTCGCTACAGAAATGATATCGGTGGAAGCGGTAAGATTCACCGAAAGCTTGTAGCCGGGGAAATAACGCTTATTCTCATGCTCGTTGTTTACAGACGATACAACATCGTCCTCCAACGCCCAAATCTCAACTTTATTGTCGTCAGAAGCGAGCGCGTGAGCCATTGCAGTACCCCAAGCACCTGCGCCAATAACACCTATTGTCTTACCACTCATATATTTACCACCCTTTTAATTTGAGATTCGCGCACAAAGCCTTGCGTGCCGTGCCTGCCAAAAGCAGTTCGCACCTAATAGCCCACGCGAAAACACACAGTTTCTAGAACCAGCGTGCAGCCTGATCTTCCCACTCAATAATCTCTTCCGGTTTGAAGAACAGGTTTATCTCTCTCTCTGCGTTCTCTGGCGAATCCGATGCATGGATAATGTTAAGATTCGTGTGGAGCGCATAGTCACCACGGATTGTTCCCGGCTGCGCATCTGCGACTTTCGTTGAGCCTACAAGCTTGCGAACGATTGCGACACAGTTCTCTGCCTCAAAAACCATTGCGATAACTGGTCCTGACGTAATGTAGCTCTTAAGATCCGCGTAAAAATCTTTGTCCTTGTGCTCAGCATAGTGTCTGTCGGCGAGCTGGGCCGTAATTTTCAGGAGCTTCATGCCTACAAGTTTAAGGCCTTTCTTTTCAAGTCTGGAGATAATTTCTCCTGCAATGCGGCGATTCAGTACGCCCGGTTTAAGCATAACATAGCTTCTTTCCATAGTCTTTCCTCTTCATTTTACCCATTTAATTGCGGATAGTATAACGCTTAAACTTTCATTATTCAAGCAATGTTAGTCGCCGCAGAGCATGAAGCTCGCGGATTGGTACGCGGGCATGAACGATTTTTTCCGCCCGCACTCAAACGCCACCGTTATTATGTACATGCCCTCATCAGAGTACATTGCGTTCGTTATGTAGCCGTAGCCAAAGTCATCGTGATAAACACGCTTGCCCTTGCGCCAAACTGTTTCAAGCTCATCATCAAAGTCGTCGTCAGCGGCGGCGTTTGTGTTCAGGACGCGGCCGCGGGCAGACGAACCAGAGCCACTCGAAAATCGCGAGTTTTCGCTGTTTGCCGCGGAGCCAGACGCACCAAAGCGGGAAGCGTCTTTGCCGAATCCCGCACCAGAACCAGTACCCGAACGCCCACTGCGGCTTGAGCCACTTCCAGCTCCAGAACCGGAGCCGACATCGCCGTGAAGCGTCTGGAAATTCCGCCGGAATGCCGCCGGCTGTCGTCCGTATACTTCAAGGTTCTCCGCATCAAGCTCCATAAGGAACGGACTTACTTCCATAAAGTCCGTGCGACCGTAAAGCCGACGAGACGCACAGCTCGTAAAGTAAAGCTCGTCTTTGGCGCGGGTTATACCAACGTAAAAAAGCCGTCTTTCTTCTTCAAGCTCATCTTCGGTTTTGTCTGCCCGCGGAAAAACGCCAGTCTCCATACCTGTTATTATTACGCGAGGAAACTCCAATCCCTTTGTATTATGCAAAGTTATAAGCGTAACTGCATCGCTTGTGTCATCAGAATTGTCTTCGGCGGCGCGGTCAAGCTCAATGTGGTCAAGAAAATCCAAAAGTCCTTTGCGCGAGCAATCAAAAAATGCCGCGCTGTTGTAAAGCTCCTGCAAGTTCGCAACTTTCTGCGTTCCGGCAATTTCGTCCTGTGCCTCGTGATACTCAAGAAGTCCTGTTTTTTTGACAACTTCCTCAATAAAATCAGCAAGCGTGAGCGGACTGTCACCAGCAAAAAGGCTCGTAGCTTTTGCGCCTTTCACGGCACGCATACTGACCGCATCGGAAACTTCAGCTACGCTCGCGCTGTCAACTTTTCCGTCCGAAACTTCTGCCGTTTCCGCGCCGCCGGGCTTATCGACTCTCGCATCGGGCGTAGTATCAGAATCGTCCTCGAAGCTGCCGAAATCAGGCTCCTCATCGCCCAACATTGCACTCAACTCAGAAACAGTGTCCAAAAACTCTTTAAGTGAAGCCCGCGCTTTTTTCGGCAACGACGGCAACAAATCAAGACACGCTTCAACAAGCCCCAGTTTCGGAACAAGATTTTCAACATCAGCCCTGTTTTCAGCAGCTTTTGCTATAATCTTATCTTGCGTAACATCGCCTACCCCGCGCGGCGGCTTGTTCACAATGCGCCTGAAGGAAAGCTCGTCACGCGGATTCACCAAAAAAGAAATAACCGCAAGAGCGTCTTTTACTTCCTCGCGCTCGTAGAATTTTAGCGAACCAACCACTGAATACGGGATTTTTTTGTGCATGAACTCCGTTTCAAAATTAAGCGATTGCGCATTCGTCCTGTACAAAATCGCCCAATCAGAATACGGACAGCCTTTTTTGTGCGCCTCGCGTATCATATCGGAGCAAAAAGCCGATTCTTCATCTTGGTTCGCAAAGAAAAAAAGCTGAGGTTTTCCGCCCTCGCCGCGAACAGAAACAAGATTTTTGCCGAGCCGCCCCTTGTTGTTGCTCACAACACTGTCGGCGTTGCTCAAAATCGGCGCGACCGAACGATAATTCCGAACGAGCTTTATTATCTGTGTTCCTGGAAAATGATCCTGAAATGTAAGGATATTCTGCACTTCCGCGCCACGGAAGCGGTAAATCGACTGGTCATCATCACCAACGACACAAACATACGTGTCTTCCCCGGCGAGTGCTTGAAGCAGCTTGAACTGCGCCACATTCGAGTCCTGGTACTCATCGACCATGATGACACGGAAACGCGAGTGCATATAGGCGCGGAGCGATTCGTTCTCCTGCAGCAAAATTACAGGAAGCATTATAAGGTCGCCAAAGTCAACGTTGCCGGTCTCTCGGAGCCGGTTCTCGTACTGGCGGTAGATTTCTGGAAAATCGGGGTCAGAATCAAGCTCGGCAAGTTCCGGCGAATCCCATGCAAGGCAGTAGTCTTTTGCGAGCGAAATAAGATGCGCATAATGCGCGGCATTCTTTTTTTGAAGCGACGGAACGGCTTTTGAAACGAGCGTCACCATATCACTGTCGTCGTAAACCGTAAAATTTGATGATATGCCGACTTCTGCCGCGTGAAAACGAAGGAACCACGAGCCAAAAGAATGAAATGTGCGTATCTGCGCTTTTGAGGCGAGCGGTTCAAGACGGATTGCACGCTCCATCATTTCGCTCGCGGCTTTTTTTGTGAAAGTTACCGCCAGTATTTGCGACGGACGGATGCCTTTTTCCGCTATTAAATACGCGATTTTTGCCGTTATTACGCTTGTCTTGCCGGAACCGGCTCCCGCAAGGATAAGGAGCGGAGAGCCCTCGTGCTGAACTGCCTGAACTTGCTCCGGGTTAAGTTTTGTAAGATATTCGCGGATGTTCATAAATCAGTTACCAGCAGAACATTCGCTCGCAGGACGCGACGGCTTTTTAGAACAATACGCACCCGCGCCGGACTTTACCGCGCCGGACTTTGCCGCGCCGGGCACAGGCGAATCTGCGCCAACTGCGCGCACAAATATCGTGTCCAAATCAACACCGTTCACAGCAAGAACTTTTACAGTCACAACTTTGCCTACAGATACAGCATCAACGGCTTTCTTATCGTCAAGGTCGTACCGGATAACGCATGCTCCGTCCACATCGGGCGCTTGAAACCACGCTCTTCCAAGCGCAAGTCCCGGTTCTTCGCTGTCGGCAGTGTCCGCAACTGGCGCACTACCAACCGCATTCGCTTTCACAAGAGAGGCGCCCGAAACACGAGCCTCATCCGTGCACGCAACTCCGGCAACATCCGCGTCCGAAACGCTACTTTCGTCTGCGCCCGGTGCGACAGTCGGAAGCAATTCCTCGATAAGAACGTCATACGTCTTTCCGATGCGCTCCTTAAGCCGTTCTTCTGTTATCCGTGTCTGAAGTTCTTGAAGACGCTCCACACGCTTTGCAGCTTTCGCTGCCGGAACTTGCTTTTTCATGCTGTACGCTGGAGTGTCTTCCTCGCGGCTGTAAGAAAAGCAACCCGACCAGTCGGGCTGGAGTGCGCCCAGAAAAGCTTCGGTCTCAGCGGCATTTTCTTCAGTTTCGCCTGGAAAACCGCACAAAAACGTAGTGCGCACAACCGCGTCAACTTCACTCCGAAGCTTTTTTGCAAGAGCCAAGTATGATTCTGCCGTACCGCAGCGGTTCATCGCTTTTATTATGCTTGTGCTGCCGCTTTGGAAAGGAATGTCAAAGTACGGCAGAATCCGGCGGTCGGCTTTTAAAACTGGAAGTATATCGAGCGGAAAATGGTCAGGATGAATATAGAGCAGCCGCACCCAGAAGTTTCCCGGAACGGCAGAAATCGCACGCAGCAGCTCGGAAAGCGGGCTAGGCTCCTTAAAATATGCGTCATTCCCAGAATCACCAGGCGTAACCCCATCTCTGCCAAAAGCCGCTAAATCCTGCCCGATAAGGTTAATCTCGAAAACGCCTTTTTCAAGAAGTTCCTTGAACTCATCGACAATTTCCGGGATGCTACGGCTTCTAAGGCTTCCCCTGATAAGCGGAATGGCGCAAAAAGAGCAGCAGTTACTGCAACCTTCTGTAATTTTAAGATATGCAGATGACGGGAAATTAAGAAATTCATCACGCGCACCGGCAGAAACACCTTTTTGCGCCGGCTTTATAACAACTGTGGCACTACTTGCCTTTGCGTGACAATCATGATTCGAGACAACCTCGCCCGAAACTGAACTCGCACCTGAACTACGCGAATCCGCTCCAGAACCCGGCGCGCTCGGAAACAGCGCGTCCACAACTTCCGTTATCCGCGCAATATCACCGTTCCCAAAAACAGCATCCGCCTCCGGCAAGTTCTCCGCAAACTCTGTCGCATACCGCTCCGCAAGACACCCCGCAAGGATAATTTTCGCATCGGGGTACGCCGCGCGTGCATCCATAAGTGAATTGATTGATTCTGTTTTCGCGGATTCAATAAATCCGCACGAATTTATGATTATAAGAGCGGCATCGGCTGCATCATTGCAACGTTCCCAGCCTTTTTCCGCAAGAATATGTATTATAAGTTCCGCATCAACCTGATTTTTCGCACAACCGTGTTGATCAAGAAAAAATCGCCGAAATTTAATCAACTTGCAGCACCACCAGTTTGTACGAACCGTCAGATTCCTTTATCCAGCGAATATCCTCAACGATAACCTGACCAGCTTTTCCGAAAGCAATATCCGTTACCTGAGTATCACCCTGAACCTGAAGCTTTACGGTAAGTGCGTTTGACATCCAAATGCGTGCGGAGTTGTTTGAAGTAAACACAAGCTTATCACCGTTCGCAAAGAAATCCTCAACGCTCGCTTTCAAATCAGACTGATACCTGAAAAGACACGCACCTCGGAAATTCGCTGAAACAGTGAACGGGAACGCCCTGTTAGATTTTATAAGCACAAGCTGATCAGTCGAATTGCTAAAATCGCTTACAGAAAGAATACTCGACTCATCAACAAAATCATCAGTAACCTGCCGCTCTTTTTTTATCATGCGGACTTCAGCACCAAAAGAACTGTCCTTTGACGAAACATCAGAAAGGTACAAACTAATATCAGCAATACCGTCACCATTAAAATCAATATCAAGCGACTCGCCAAGCTCCACTTCCTGCACACCGATCGGTGTTCTGAGCGACAACGTTTCCAAAGTTTTCTCAACACTCACAGAAAGTTCCGTACCATCAGCATCGACACAAATAATATCACCCTCGTAAATACGCTGCTTCAACGGGTCGGACGTAACCATGTATGTTTTTCCAATCTGCTGAGCCAAACTTATTACAGGTGAATCATCGACACGGTTCTCTTTTATCTTGCCTATACCCCAAATTCCCAAAAACACAAGACCGGCAATCACGACAAGGCCCAAAATCACCATGCTCACAACGAATACCGCACTTTTCTTGATTTTCAACAAACCTTCGGGAACAGGCGTTTCCTGCAGAATTTTAGCATGGTATAAGTTAATAATATGATCTGTATCACATCCAAGATAATCTGAATAATTTCGTAAAAAGCCTAGAATATACGTCTCTCCGGAGAAAACATCAAGCTGCTCCGACTCAAGTGCCTCAAGATACCGTTTTAGGATTTTAGTCTCTGCCTCGACATTCTCATAAGAAAGCTCTTTTTTTTCACGAGCTTCCTCAAGAATTTTTCCGAAACTTTCCATAATTTTTATCTAAGCCTCATTCTGTATAAAGGAAATTATAATAATTGTTTGAATCCGACGGTGAATCGTATACGAAACGAACATCCGGGATATTTGTATTCAGTATATACCCTGTAAAAGAAAATTCAAATATCCTATCATCCGTTGTAACCGCTTTTATGTATCGAATGAGCAATGTTTCAGGATTTATGGCCAGATTTATCGTCTTAAAGCCTTCCGCAACAGTTTTACGAGAAAGAATAAGCTTTACAACATTCTCGTCCGAATCCTCTGTAAGCGGCTCCGCGGACTGACTTTTCTCATATGCGATAAAATAATATCTGTTCATAAGATACAACCCCTGTGGAGTCGCAAGGTTTCCCGCTTCGGCAGCAGAACCAGAAGAATCTTTCTCAACTTCCTGAATAAACGTCGCATTTGAAAGCGGTAGATACATAAGAAGCCTGTTGTCACTGAAAACAATAACCTGATCAGCCGGATCATCAAAATCCATTCTAAGCAGATTAGGAGCCTTGAATGACACTTTTCCGCTCATTTTGGTACCGCCCGCATTTATAGTGAACGAGGCTTCATAATCCTTAATCGTTGCATAATATTCACTTACAGATTTAAAGAAGTTTCCTGCAGTAAGAATCGTCTGGTTCTGTGCAGAAACGAATGTCACCATAAAAAAAAGCAAAATGAATACAAAGTGTTTTTTCATAATAAAAAACCTCATCACTATGATGCCTTATAATAAGTAAGAAACAAAAGCCGGTCAAGCGGATTCGCATGGGAATCCGGCAGCAAGCTGCCGTCGGGTTTTGTAGGGTTCCGCGCTAACCGCGCTCCATT
>JAIKVO010000146.1 GCA_024685655.1 Treponemataceae bacterium | reverse complement strand
TGCCCGGATGATATGTCGAGCTTTGCTGCCATGACGGGAGACAACTCAAAGCTCGCCGTAGACGCGGCCCGTCTTTCCGTAAACGGCGATTCTTTCACCGCCGATGTTTGGTGGATTCCGTTTTTCACGCCGTCAGCCTTGCCGCTCGATGAAGGAAATCCTCTCCGCCGCTTTGTCGTTCCAGAAAGCGTACAATTCCCTGTCGGCGGCACAACGCTGACGCTCCCAATAAGCATCGGCTCGCTTAAAAAGCCGGAAATCGCAATTTGGAACGGGGAACACGCTCTTAAGGCTTCCGGCTATTTCTCTGCGTTCGACGTATCTTTTTACGCTTTTTACGGCTGGGATGACACTCCGCTTTTGGACTACACAGTTTCATACACAGTTGGCGGCGGCGGAACACCTGTTCCAAGCGGCTTAACAGTCAGTGGCAGCTATGAGCGTATGGCTATGATTGGCGCGGATTCATCTATTCCGCTTGGCGAAACTGTTCTTCGCCTTGAAACAGCATTTTTCCCGCAGCGCCGCTTGCAAAAGTCAGCTGAAAAGATAATCACGGAAAAAATGACCGCCGCCGCCACAGCCGCCGCAACTGGCACAACCCCGGCTGATGTCGCGACTTTTGAAAAACGCAACGAGCTTTCTGCGCTCGCCGGAATCGACTGGATGCCCTCCGGCTGGACAATAACAGCGCAGTATTACTGTGACGTTGTTTTCGGTAACCTTGATGCGCTTGACCGCGCCGCCGCATATACACACGGCGCAACAATAAGCGTTTCAAAATCGTTCCTTGATGAAACACTGGAAGCTTCAGTGAGCGGAGTCATCGGGTTTAACGACTTTGACAGCATGATTTCGCCGTCCGTAAAATACAGCCTTTCTGACCAGATAAGTGTGAGCGGCGGCGCGATACTGTTTATCCCCGGCCCGGACAAAGACGGAAAATACGGCGCATACAAAGATTTGAGCTCGTTCTACGCCAGCGCAAAATTCAGTTTTTAGTGTAGAACAAATCTGCGCGCATGGACGCGCAGTGCCGCTCTCTGGTTAGGCATACGGAGGGTTTGCGAAGCAAAGTCCGAGTTGCGGAGCAACGAAGGACCGCGCGTTAGCAAGCCCGGAGTTCGCCGACCGCTTAGGTGGCAACCTAAGCGGAACCCCCTGAACATCATTTGCATAAATGTGAAATTTGGTTTTTAATTGAAGATATGAAGTTCATAATAGCTCAAGGTCTTTTAATTCCATTTTTAGGTACTGCGCTCGGCTCTGCGCTTGTTTTTTTTATGAAAAAAGAGCTGGATCTTCGTATTCAGAAGATTCTTTCCGGCTTCGCTGCCGGTGTGATGGTAGCTGCATCGGTCTGGAGCCTTTTGATTCCGTCTATGGAAATGTCCGCTGACCGCGGAAAGCTTGCGTTTATCCCGGCTGCGGTTGGTTTTTGTGTAGGAATGATTTTCCTTTTGATTCTGGACAAAACTGTTCCTCATATGCATTTGGATGAAACGCAGGAAGGTCCTAAAAGCAAGCTTCAGAAAACAACGATGATGGTTCTAGCTGTGACGCTCCACAATATCCCTGAAGGAATGGCGGTTGGCATATTGTATGCGGGCTGGGCTTCTGGTTCTGCTCAAATTACGGAAGCAGGCGCGCTTAGCCTCGCGCTTGGAATTGCAATTCAAAACTTCCCGGAAGGCGCGATTATTTCCATGCCGCTGCATGGTCGCGGGATTTCAAAAGCAAAATCGTGCTGGTACGGTGTATTATCCGGGGTAGTGGAGCCTGTAGCAGGTTTAATAACGATATTGCTAGCAAGTCTTGTTATGCCGGTTCTTCCGTACTTCTTGAGTTTTGCGGCAGGTGCAATGATTTATGTCGTTGTTGAGGAGCTTGTTCCTGAAATGACTGAAGGAAATCATTCAGACTGGGGTACGATAGCTTTTATGCTTGGTTTCGCCCTTATGATGGTTCTTGATGTCGCGTTAGGATAAAAGACCTTAATATAATTTTTCCCCAATACAATTAAAGAATATTTTCCGCACTTAATAATCAAATAAGAAAGATATTCACATTTTTATTTGCTGAAAGTGTTCGTGAAGAAAACTTTCAGTAAATAGTTGCACTTGACTAACTATTTTAAAATAACTAGTATTTAGAAAATTAGCGTAAGCTAACTATGTTTTCAGGCGATGGTAATGGTTAGTATGCAAAAATCCAAAGAAAAATTCATACACATACACACTTGATGTAAAGGGAATACAATGCTCAGTCTACGCCTGCAACTCAACACCATAGATCGGTACATTATTGGAGGAACATATATGAGAAAACTGATTGACCTGCAGACAAACGAAAGCGGGCGAATCGCCGCCATAAACGGAGATTCCCGCTTTGTCAGCAGAATCACTTCTATCGGGCTTACTCCCGGATGCAAGGTGACGGTCGTTAAAAACGATAAACGCCGCCCTTTGCTTGTCTATTCGCGCGACACAATGATTGCGCTCAACCGCAACGAATGCGACTGGATTGAAGTGAAGGAGACAGTCTGATGACAGAAAAGAACGAAACAGTTATTGCGCTGCTAGGACAGCCTAACTCCGGTAAATCTACATTGTTCAATGCGCTCACCGGCTTAAAGCAGCACGTTGGAAACTGGCCGGGAAAAACAGTAGAAAAAAAAGAAGGTGTCTTTGAGCATAACGGGAAAAAATACCTTGTCGCCGATCTTCCCGGCACATACAGCCTTTCTGCGAATTCTGACGAAGAAATAATCACTCGCGACTACATTGCAAGCGGAAAAGCCGATGTGGTCTGCATTCTTGCGGACAGTTCGCAGCTTGAACGAAGCCTTTACATGCTCGCTGACTACGCCGGAATAACACTCCCGACATTTCTTCTGCTCAACATGAGCGATGTCGCAGCGGAACAAGGCAAAAAAATAGACGCAAAAGCAATTGAAAAGAAACTTGGCATTCCTGTCGTGTTGTTTTCCGCGCAAGACAGAAAAAACTACGATATTTTCTACGAAGCTTTGGAGCGGGCTGTCGGCAAGAAAATGACGCTTAGTTCCGCCGCTCTTGATGCAAAATACAGCAATATTGATGTATACATGCGGATAAAGCCGCTTATTCCGTCTGATGTAATTCCCGGTTATTCAAGAGTCTGGCTTGCAGCAAAAGCCGTTGAGGGTGATGCTCCCGTAACAGCAAAAATCAGAAACGCGCTTGAAAACGAAGGCGGCGACCGTGCGATATTCGATGCCGCGCTCAGCTCCGTGAACGGCACAAGCGTTGGTGGCACAACAGGGGCGAGCAGTTCCGCGACATCAGTAAACGCCACAAAGCAAAAAGGCGTTCTTCTTACCGGCGAAAAAAAGTTCGAGTGGATAGACAGCCTGCTTGACGGCACTGTTACCTCAACAAAAACTGAGCGCAAGCTCGGCAAGTTCGACCGCATGATAACTCACCGCATCTGGGGAAAGCCTGTCGTAGTCCTTACAGTTCTTTTCGGACTTATAGCGTCGTTCATTCCGGCGTTACCGTTTATGGGGCTCGGTTCCGTAATCGACATGCTCTCAGCTCCGTTAGCCAGTGCGCTCACAAGCATAAATTGCCCGGCGTTCATCACAGCAATTATTTGCGATGTTCTTATCAACTCGCTCAGCTTCATCTTAAAAATGCTCGGCTTTGTTTTCGGCGTAACGCTCGTTTTCGGGTTGCTGGAGGAAGTTGGCGTTATGGCACGTATCTCATACGTTTTCGACAACACAATGTCAAAACTCGGCTTGCAGGGAAAATCTGTCATGCCGTTCCTCGTAAGTTTCGGCTGTACGATGGGTGGAGCCGCCGGAGCTCGTGTCATCGATAACTGGGGACAAAAAGTCCTTACAATCGCGCTTGCTTGGGCAATTCCTTGCGGCGCGGCGTGGGCTGTTGTGCCGATGCTTTCTACAGTCTGGTTCGGAGCCGGTGCGCCTCTCGTAATCGTTGCGATTCTTGCGGTCATGGTTCTTCACATGTGGATTACGTCAAAAGTTTTCGGACGCTCTCTCGTTAAAAAAGAAGACCGATGCGGCATGATAATGGAACTTCCGCCTTATCACAAGCCGCGCTGGGGAAGCCTTTTCCGCTACGTTCTAGGACGCACGAAAGACACGTTCTTCCGCGTATTGAAAGTGATACTTCTTGTTTCGTTTGTATTCTGGCTGCTCACTTACACAAGCTCCGGCTCAATGGACAATTCGTTTATTTACAAGATTGGTCAGGCAATCGAGCCTGTAACTAAAATCTTCGGACTCGGCTGGAAAACTTTCATGGCGTTCGTCGTCTCGTCTTTGGGTAAGGAAGGCGCAATCGGTGTTCTGAGCACGATTTTCACAGACCACAGCATGCTTACAGTTGGT
>JAIKVO010000039.1 GCA_024685655.1 Treponemataceae bacterium | reverse complement strand
CTTTTTGAGCTTGAGATGCGCGTTCTTCCTGTTCTTACTTCTATGGAAAAGAACGGCATCCGGCTTGAAAAAAAGCCTCTTGAAGAATACGGCACGGAGCTTAAGTCAAAAATAGCCGCACTCCAGGGGGAAATATACGCGCTCGTCGGGCACGAGTTCAACATTGCATCTCCAAAGCAGCTCGGTACAGTACTTTTTGAGGAGCTGCAGCTACCTCACGGCAAAAAGACTAAATCCGGCTATTCAACGGACACGAGCGTCTTGGAGGAACTTGCCGCCGCTCATCCTGTTCCGCAGAAAATCCTTGAGTACCGGGGAATGGCGAAACTTCTTTCCACTTATGTAGAGACGCTTCCGTCACTCACCGACGCGAACAGCCGCATCCATACAAGCTTTATGCAGACAGGAACAGCAACGGGACGACTTTCAAGCCGCGACCCTAACTTGCAGAATATTCCGGTTCGCGAGGAATCTGGCAGAAGAATCCGGTCTGCCTTCGTCGCGCCGGTGGGAAGAACGCTTGTTACAGCTGACTACTCGCAGATTGAGCTTGTCGTCATGGCGCATCTTTCCAAAGACGAGAACATGTGCCGGGCTTTCCGTGACGGCGTTGACATCCACAAGGCGACAGCCGCCCTTTTTTACGGAGTGGAGCCGGATGTTGTATCGCCCGATATGAGGCGGACTGCGAAAACAATAAACTTCGGCGTAATTTACGGAATGAGCGCGTTCCGTCTTGCGAACAGTCTTGGCATTCCACGCAAGCAGGCACAGAGTTTTATTGATGCTTATTTTGAGATGTATTCTGGAATAAGCCAGTTTGTGAGCGACTGTGTGCAGTCCGCCATCGATACTGGCTACGTAAAAACAATACTTGGCAGGAAGCGAAAAATTCTTTCTATTACAAGCAGTAACCGCATTGAAAAAGCCGCCGCAGAGCGCATCGCGGTAAACACACCTGTTCAGGGATCTGCCGCAGATATCGTGAAAATGGCGATGGTCGAAGTGTACCGCAAGCTTTGCGAAAAATTCCCAACAGCGCGGCTTCTTCTTCAAGTTCACGACGAACTTATTGCTGAATGTGATGAGAAAGACGCGCCTGCCGTTGCCGCGTTGATGAAAGAAACGATGGAACATATCATCACGCTTGATGTGCCTCTCCGCGTATCCGTGGAATATGGCAAAAACTGGGGTGAATTTCATTGAGCCTGATATCCAAATATTATAAAATATCCAAATCGTCCAATCGACACGAAATTTCTCAACCCTCAAAACGGCTTGTCCTTTGCGTCACCGGTCCGATGGCTGCTGGAAAAAACGCAGCTTCATCAGTTTTAGAAGAAAAAGGCTTTCTATGCGTCGATGCTGATGTAAGCGTGCACGAAATAGTCGAGACCCAAAAAGACAAGATAATCGCACGTTTTGGGAAAATTGCTGAAGTGCGTGGCATAAACATCTGTAACCCCGATGGAACAATCGACCGCCGTGCTCTTGGAAGCATCGTTTTCTCAGATCCGGAACTGCTTAAAGCACAGGAAGCGATTATCCACCCTGCCGTTGAAGCCGCGTTCAACGAACTCATAGACGGAAATCCAGACAAAAACATCGTTCTTAATGCCACGGTATTATACAAAACATCGCTTTTGAACAGATGTGATGCCGTAATTTTCGTGACTGCACCGCTTTTAGTCCGATTTTTCCGCGCAAAAAAGCGCGATAATATGTCCACAACCCAGATTTTAAGCCGTTTTTACTCTCAGCGTAAAATCTTCGCTAAATATAAAATTTTAAAAGCCGATATTTACAGAGTAAGTAATGCGGGATCGAAACAGAATTTGATTAAAAAGCTTGATTCCGTTCTTTGTAAAATTCATGCGGAGAGTGATTAATCCTGCGGAATTAATTATTTTAGCGAAAGGCACTGTCAGCTCTCAGACTGATAATCGGGCAAGTGCTTCCTTAAAGGAATATAGTGGTTATGGAACAGAAAAGAGTATTGTGGATTGTGGCAGCTGTAGGATTGTTTCTTCTGGTTGTAATAGGCACTGCTCTGTGGATATCATCACCAATCAACAAGACACAACCGTCGCTGAGTCCGGTAGAAGTTGCCGGAAGTTCTTGGAGCCGGTCGAATGCTCAGGTTCAAACAACAAACGCTGATTTAAATGGAATGAATTCGTCATCATCTACGAACTCAATAACGAGCATCGATTTTACCGGCGATGGAACGATTCAATCACAAGCACCCGTAAATTTGAACAACCTTGATTCTTCTACAACTAATTCATCGGCCACGGCTCAAACAGCCCAGAACGAACCTTCAACAAGTGATACTCATACATCCAACGCAGGTTTAGCTCAAACAGCCGTAACGCTTAACGTAAACATAACGCCGAGTAACGTAAATTCATCAGATTATAATGCGACAACACAACAAGCAGAACAGGCTCCAAAACAGACTGCAAAAGAGACAGTTACTGAAACAGCTCCAAAACAGCAGACATCTACCTCATCAGCTGCCACAGAAAAGGCTACTGATTCAAACAGCGCAAGCACAAACAGTTCTACGGCAGTTGCTCCAAAAACGACAGTTACGGTTGCATCAAATACAACCGCGACATCGGCTACGACAACTTCCTCCACGAAGCCTGCAACTACAACGAACACAGCTTCTTCAAGCGCAAAAGTAACTGTTTCAAATTCAACAGCATCATCTTCGGGTGTAAAAACAGTTCCGACAACTCAGCCTGACCAATTCTGGGTACAAGTTGCGTCGTTCACTGGCAAGAAAAACGCGGAGGATGCCCGTACAGCGCTTTCAGAACAGAAAATTACTGGCGAGGTTTTCACATATCAGGATGCACAGGGGACAATTTACTACCGTTTGAGAGTGGGACCGTACAAAACGAAGAGCGAAGCTGAGTACTGGCATAAAATCATCAAGGAAATCGAGCAATTCAACGGAACTGACAGTTACGTTGTCAATTCTACTGTAAAATAATTAATTATAAAATATACACTTAAAACCGCCTATTTGGCGGTTTTTTTTTGCAAAAACAAATATCCCCATTATTTAATCAAAAATTTTTCCTGTTTTTTTCACGAAAAGTAAAATTTCTCATTTTAATTGTCAAATAATGATATATGAACTTATTACCATCTTTTTTCATGCTGGCATCATTATTTTTCAATGCTGGCGGTACGTTCACAAAACCTGATACAAAAAAAATCACGGTGAACGAAGGTGTACGCATCGAAATTCCTTGCGTACAGTCGGTTTTGCATTTTGAACAGATAATCGGCGGTGAATCACTTACCCCGAAAAACTGGGGCATTCGAGTATCCTCTTCGGGAGTCGCACAGAATTTAAGCAAAAAAGCTGATGATGAACTTGAATTTGACAGTTTTTCTGAATCTGACGAATTCAAACTTTTCAACGAAGATGATGAATCTGATGATTTTAAAGATATCGACAGTTTTGATTATCAAACTGCTTTTGATGATTTAGAAACCACAGAAGAACATAACGATGCTGATAAAACGCCGACCAGCATAAAAACAACGTATTTACCAGACATCGGATGCGAATTTGCGCTGGGCAGAATAAATATCGCAGGCCCCGTTTCTGCGCTTAAAAATCCAACGCCAGGTTTTAAGAAAAAATGGAGTACAAAGTCAATTTCATCAATTCAGCTTAAAAGCAGTTTACCGACCGCAAAAACGGGCAAAAAACCGCTTTCTGCGCTTGTTTCTTTGGATTTCGGTATGTTTTTCGCAGGTTTCGCTGCAATCGATCTTCATGATACAATGACAGAAAACTCTGACACTAATACGACAATTTCCACGCCAGACAATTTTGTTTGTACAGACAACAATCCTGTTCCAAAACTTGGCGCAGAATCTTTTCTTTTCCAACTTAATTTTACTCCCGAATCACAAGACGGATTCCGCTTTTTCCTCGGCAGTACGCTTTCGGTGGCACAATTCTCAGAGACAAAAAACAGCAAGTTCTATTCAATAAAAACATTCCGGCAGACAGACTGCCTCATGAACCTCCTTAATATGACACAGTTTTCCAAAACCTGGGGAAACACGACACTCTCAATTCAAGATAGTTTCACCGCCGGACACTCACATTATAAAAACAGCATTGCGTTCTGCAACGATGCACTCATCAGCTTGTCTGGAAAAGGCTTTTTTTTATCAGCTGGATTGTTTTGCGCAGATTTCGGGTATATAACCTCATCAGGCGCAGAAATACTGGAACCTTTAAGCATATACGGCTCTGCAGCTCTTTCGTTCAAAATTGACGGTGCAAAAGTCAACGTGAGCTTATCTTGTATAATGAATAAATCGTATGACGAACAAATTCCACATGAAACAATTTCAGGAATAGGAGCAATAAAGGTCTCTGAGGTATGCGGCCTGTCCGTGTCCAAAGGGCAGTTTTCTTTCTCAGCGGAAAACAGTATGAAAAATATCTGCCGGAAAGATAATTTTGCGGACACTGTCTGTTATTTTTCTGTAAAGCTAGGCTTTGGCGGAAGCTCACTGCAGCTGAACACGAAATCGCCGCTTTTTGCTAACAGAGGATCACCAGAATGGGGAGTAAGCTTCAACATAAGCAGCGGCAAGGAAAACAAGCTTTCCGGCAGCGTAAGCGGAAAATTCAAAGGCACGGAGTTTTCAGTTTTGAAAGGGAACATGTCTTTTTCATGTGGATTTGTGAAAATTACGGCAAGCGGAAGCATATCGATGGCTCAAAAAATTGAATGGTCACTCTCTGCGCAGATAAATTTATGATTCACGGATATTATCGATTATCGCGTTTTTTGTATTTTGCCAATGCCGGACAACTCCAAAAGAAGCTCGCTTTCTCCCAGCTCCCCTTTATCTCCACTCACCTTCCCTATTTATTCCACTCTCCAGTGGTCTGTACGTTGAACGAAATACCGTTCTGCCATTCTTTCACAGACGACGGCGGCATATGTCTCTCGTTTTTGTAAAAAGTCGAGAATGATGAAACAGAGCTGAATCCAAGAGAGTCTGCCGTCTCTGAAATGTTCGCGCCCTGAATTATAAGCTTCGTCGCTATATCGGCTTTGTACATTGCGATGTACTTGTGGGGCGTGAATCCCATATCCTTACGAAAACACCTGATAAAGTGATCCTCGTTCACGTTGATATTCCGCGCAACGCTTTCCACCGTAAGGCTTTTTACATCACAGCTGTTTATATAATCAACTGCCGCCTGCGTAACCTGGCTTTTGTACGTGTTCACCGGAATGTATCCTCGTAAAAGCGCGACAAGCGTCTGGAAATATGCTGGTCCCAGCTCCATCGCCTTAGCCCTGCCAGTAAACGATTCCTGAATCGAACTCATAAGCGGAATAAGACCGGGAATCTTTGTGCCGTCTACTTCCACAATATCCGTGAAAAAACTGTTTGTGTATGAAAGAAAATCAAAATAGATATGATCAACCGGGTCAGCCGGATCCTGAGACACCGTGAACGCAGGGTTTAACGGAAAAATGTAAAGATGGTTTTTCAGAAGCCTTTTTTTCTGACGATAAAAAGCCGTTCCTCCGATTATAAAATGAATGCGATTCGTAAGATAAAACGGATATTTATTCCATACAACAGGATTAAAAATTCTGCCGCATTGCTGCATAACATAAGCGCGTTCCATATTCAAACGATACACAGAAAGTCGATTTTTGTAAACATTCCGCATAATTTTAACATATACAATTTTTTGCAAAAAACGCATTCTAGTTAAGTATGACACCTTTTTCATTCGGGTTACATTACTACAAGCGGAATGTTCCACTCGCGCTGCTCAGCCAGCTTCTGAGCTTCATTGCACTGGCAGCAGATTTGCTCCTGCCGCTCGTAATGGAGCTGTTCATTGACTACGTGATATGCGACAACACCCCGGACAGCACGAGTTTGTTTTATTTTCTTTTGGACGGACGCGCGGGCGAGGTTCATACGTTCGAGCTTTTCATTCACATCGCGCTTTTTTATGTGGGGCTGCTCCTTATAAGGCTTGTGTTGATTTATGTACGCAACGTACTGAACCAAGTTCTGGGACTCAGGCTTGAAACAAAGCTACGCGAAGTAACATACAAAAAACTGATGGAGCTTGATTCTCTGACGATTTCCGGTTACAACTCAGGAGAGCTTCTGCAGACGATAAATTCAGACACCATAATGTACAAGGATCTTTTCAGCCACATCTATCCGAATATCCTGGATGCGATTTTTGTGCTTTGCATAAGTGTTGTTGTGCTTTTCAGCATGAACGCATGGTTGCTTCTAGTGCCGCTCTGTCTTACACCGTTTTTTGTAATCGGACTGCAAAAGTTCAAAAAAAAGGCACGCGAAAACTACCTTACGATTCGTCGGAACAACAGTGGCATGAATCTTACCGTTCAGGAGAACATAGAGGCAGTGCGTCTTGTCCGCGCATTCACGAACGAGGATTTTGAAAAGCAGAAATTCGACAAAGCGAATGAAACTCTTAAAAAATCGCACCTTAATCAGATTCAGCTTTCCGCACGGTTTGAGGTTCTTTTCAGTTCGCTTAAGCAAGTTGCGTACATCGGTACGATTGCGATAAGCGCACTCTTGGTAATTAAGGGTGAATTCTATGTCGGGTTCCTTGTAGCATGCGCCAACTATGTAATGAAAATCGTTCAGTACGTAACGCAGATTAATACATCGATTTTCACGATGCAACAGATGAACGTTGCTGGAATAAAAATGATGGAATTCATGGCGCGTCCGTCGAAAGTGGCTGATGTCGGCTTGCAGAGCGAAGCAACTGATACTGAGAAAAAAGATATTGTAAACGGAAATAAAATTCGAGAAGCAGCAGTAACGCCCGACACAACAAGCAGCGGAAACTGGAGCATGAAACCAGCGACAAAACTTACCGAAAGCCAGCTTTCAAAACCAGACATAAAAATTGATGATATCTCGCTTGAAATTGACGGAAAAGAGATACTGTCACATATATCGCTCAACATTCCTTATGGAAAGAAAATCGGTATAACAGGAAACACAGGCAGCGGAAAAAGCATGCTTTTGGAGGCGATTCTACGAAACTACGAGCTTTCAGACGGCAAAATAACGATATGCGGTAAAGACAGCCGGGATATTCCGCTAAAAACGTTAAGAGATGAATTCGCGTGCGTATTCCAAGAAGCGTTCCTATTTTCCAACACGATAGAATCAAATATAGAGTACACGGATGATGTTTACGCAGAGGCAAAAGGAGAAGAGTTTCATCGTATGATAAAGGCTTCTAAAGATGCGCAAGCTGATGAATTCATAAGCCACATGCCGCTCAAATATGACACAATCGTCGGTGAACGAGGAATAGGCATCTCCGGAGGTCAAAAGCAGCGACTTTCAATAGCACGCGCACTCTACAAAAACTCACCGGTGCTTATACTTGACGACTCCACCAGTGCACTCGACATTGAGACTGAAAAAGCTCTTCTCAAGAGCCTTGAGGAAAACTACGCAGAAAAGACGCTGCTTATAAGCGCGCACAGGCTTTCATCAGTTGTTGCTTGCGACGAGATTATCTACTTAAAAGACGGCAAGATTGCAGAGCGCGGAACTTTCAGCGAGCTTATGGCACTTGGCGGTCAGTTTGCGGCGGTTTACAACATCCAGGAAGAACAGAACAAATCCATGATGAACTTCGACTCCGTTGTAGATGCACACAATTATCAGGCTTTCAGAGAAAGAATCGGACGGAGGGCTGACTGATATGGCACAGAAAAACACATATTTCCAGAACGAAATAATATACACGAAAATCGATATCCATCAGTTCAAACGTATAATACGCTACATCCTGCCTTTCAAAAAAGTTTTCATTCTTGTTTTTGCACTGATGCTATGCGCGGCAATCGTATCGATGGTTCCGCCCGTACTTTTGCGGCGAATCATCAACGAAACGGTTTACAGCAAAGATACAAAAGAACTTCTTATAATCATAATCGGAATGGTCGTCCTTTCCGGCATTGAAATTGCAATCACTTATGTACAGCAGATAATGATGGGAAAGCTCGGTCACGGAATAATTGCAGACATCCGAAAAGATGTTTTCTACAGGTTGCAGAAGCTTTCGTTCGACTACTTCGATTCAAAACCAAACGGCAAAATCGTCGTCCGAGTCACGGAATATGTAAACAACCTTGCGAACTTTTTCACGAACACAGTCGTACAGCTTCTTATCTATGTAGTGAAAATCGTGACTGTCATTTTCTTTATGCTTGCCATTAGTCCACAGCTGACACTTATCGTCATATGTGCAGTAGTTCCGATGATAGCACTCGTAATGCTATTGCGTTCCATAGTAAAAAAGATGTTCTCCAGGCTACGGGCATACAACTCCAACAGGACGGCGTTCTGTGTGGAGTCCATAATGGGCGAGAAAATCATAAAGAACAGCAACCGAGACGATGTGAACCGCCGTATCCTTATGAACGTTCATAAAATTTGCGCTGACCAGTGGAGACATATTGTCGAAGTGAACCAGCTGAACACGCCGGTAACGGAGATTTTCTGGAACCTTGGAACACTTGCCATGTTCGCAGTGGCTCTGGCGGCGGTTCTTAAAGGCGATATGTCAATGAACGCAGGAACAGTCGTCGCTTTTACCAGCTACATGAGCATTTTTTCCGGTCCGATAACGCAAATTGCCCAGATTATACAGCAGCTCGCCCAGATTACAAGCGATTTGGAGCATGTTTTTGACACAATAGATTCTCCGATAGACATCAAGGACAAGCCCGGCGCCGAAACACTGAAAGACGTTAAAGGCAGCGTTGATCTTAACGACATAACATTCGCTTACGACAAAGGCGTGAACATACTGGAGCATGTGAATCTTCATGTAAAACCTGGAGAAACTATTGCACTTGTAGGACCTACCGGCGCCGGGAAAACGACGATAATCAACATGCTCACGCGTTTCTACGACGTACAGGAAGGCAGCGTCTGCATAGACGGGCACGATGTAAAGGACGTGACGCTTGAAAGCCTCCGGAAACACGTCGGCGTTCTTATGCAGGATCCGTTCATATTCAAAGGCAACGTTCTTGAAAACATACGCTACGGCAGGCTTGATGCGACCGACGAGGAATGCATTGAGGCTGCAAAGAAGATTCACGCTGATTTATGTATCGACAAGCTTCCCGGAGGCTATATGCATGAGCTTGATGAAAGGGGCGCGGGGCTTTCTGCCGGTGAAAAACAGATGATCAGTTTCGCGCGGATTGTGCTGAAAAACCCGTCAGTCGTCATTCTTGATGAGGCAACAAGCTCAATCGACACGGCAACGGAAATGCTCATAAAGGACGCTCTTGACATAATCACTAAAGACAGGACAACGTTCGTCGTTGCGCACCGTCTGTCCACAATCCGTAACGCTGACAGAATCCTTTACATAGCGGACAAGGGAATCGCAGAGGAGGGGTCTCACGCGGAGCTGATGGAAAAGCGCGGGCTTTATTATAAACTCAGCACAGCCTCATCATCGTAGGTTAAAGAACATAAAGTGCGTGTAGTATACAATCTTGCGTAGCCGTCAGGCTGTGTGGAAAGCATTGACGAACGCAGTGAGGAACTGGCTTTCCGTCGCAGAGCTCCGGTAGCTAGAGGAAAAGTATTTAATATGTTTGCTCGCGCAAACTGGCTATCGCACACAGGATGCCGGCGAGAGCAAGATTGTTTCTTACTCCGCGAGCTCCTTTATGTTCTGCTTAATGAGCATCGTGCCTTTGAGCAGATTATCGGCAGCAAGCGACACAGCCTGCTCCGATTCCTTAAGCTTTCCGATAGACTCAAGGACAAGCGCACCTCCACGGTTCTCCTCGTTGACTGCAGAAAGAACTTCCGCTTCCTGATTCTTAACTCTATCAGAAAGCCGCACTATCTCCGCGAACTCGGACTGCGTAGTCTTTGTCTTTGAATAGGCTGTGTCAATGCTCTTCTTTATCTTATCAAGAACTTTGTGGATATTCTTTGCCTGAACATTCGAACTCTCCGCCAGCTTACGGATTTCATCAGCAACAACAGCGAAACCGGCTCCGGCAGTACCAGCATGAGCTGCTTCAATAGCGGCATTCATCGCGAGCAAGTTTGTCTGGCTTGCGATGGACTGGATCATCTTGCTCATCTCGACAAGTCCCTGAGAATCCTGTTCGATACCAGCAACAAGCGTCGTAACATCAACAAGATTCGTGTTACCGTTCGTCGTAGCATCTTCAAGCTCCTCAACAACACCTGCTGTCTTTTCAAGCGTTGCCGTTATCGAATTGATGTTCTTTATCATAACCTCAATCGCGGAAGAAGAATTAACTACAATCTCGCTCATAACTTTTGTCTGTTTAACAAGCGAGCCTACATTAACTTCGTTTTCCTCCAGCTTCGTGACGCTTACGTTGCTTACTTCCTTTATAGTTTCCTTTATCTTCTCGGAAAGCTCACGCTCATGAACTTTTACGTTCTCGTTCATAAGAAAGTGGTGGCAGTTCTCACGTTTGTTTATCCCGTTATAGATGGCTATTGCCATATCATGACAAGAATTGTATCCACATGCACCACAATCAAGGAAATCCTTTTCTTCTTTCTTTCCCATCTGTGCGTAAATTTCGTCAAGTTCTCTGTTAGACGGCATTTTTATAAACGAGTGGTATACACTGCTCCGGTCCACATAATTACGGTCGTAAAGACCTTCACGCCAGTATTTGTCTATAGTCTGGTCGAGCTTACGCCGACCGAAATACGTAGTGGATTTCAGTGATTTAATCCGGTTTTTCATTCTGTTTTCAATGAAACTTTCCATTTCATCAAGAGACAGATTCTGGTTTACAGTTCCCGCACCGCAGTTACAACCGCGCTCACAGTTAAGACAGTCAACGACAGGACAGGAAAGCTCTTTCTTATTTTTTACCGCATCAGACAGTTCCGCAAAATAATGAGTCATTGTGGGCTGTCCCTCTATTTTACGGATTTTCTCCGAAATGCCGGGAATAAAACGTTCCGCAGTACGCATAAGTCCGCCAGGCGTGGAATATAATACCGCACGCTCTGCAGGCGGATTGTCATACTGTGTTTTTGGGAATCTTGAAAGAGAGATATTGTTCGCATCAAGATAATCGGAAATTGATTTCATTGATACATTGAAATCTCCAAGTTTGTTCTCGTCAAATTCACGGCGTTTTGCAAAGCACGGAGATATTGCAGCCATTTTATATCCATTATATTGCGGATAGAACCGGCGAATCATTGCGAATGTATGTGCCATTGGGCTGTCTGCCGGAGAAAGATACGGCAGGAGATCGCTCTGGTAAAGCTCGATATACGACACAAGCGCAGGACAAGGCTGCGAAATCATGAGACGCGGATTATGCTTCTTGATATACTCAATATATGATTTTGTAGTAAGCTCTGCACCGAAAGAAACATCAAATACTGCTTTAACACCGATAGATTTGAGGAATCCATTAAGCTCCAAGTCTTTTCCCCGGAAATTTGCCGCAGCAGCAGGAGCAACTATCGCAAGAACCTTTTCGCCTCTCTTTATGGCATCCATGAAAGCTGCAAAATCATCAAGCCCGCGTCTTGCGCCGTGAGTACAAGCTGAAATACAAGCGCCACAACCAATGCAAAGCTGATCGTTCACTTTCACATAATCGCCGGATGCGTCATTACAAAACTTCGCGGGACATGCTGTTATGCATTTGTGACAATTCACACATTTTTCTGGATCAACAAAAATAACAGGTTTAAGATTTTCCATAAATCAACTCTCGGCATTAAAAAGGGATTGCTGAGGTCGCGCAATCCATAAGATTACAGACGCTCTATCATATTTTTAACTATACTTTCATTTTTTAGTAAGTGCAAGGAAAATGTCAATTATGTAAAATTTTGAGATATTGTATAAAAAAACACAAAAAAGCCCGCCGTATATTTAACACGACGGGCTTAAAATCCCCCGAAAATCGGGGTAACTAAATTCTATTAGTTGTCAGCTTTGATAGCGTTAGCTGCTGTACGTCCAGATACGAAAATCTCAACGATAGCGTTACCACCAAGACGGTTACCACCGTGGATACCACCGGTAACCTCACCAGCTGCATACAATCCCTTGATTACGTTTCCGTTTGTATCAAGAACGTGGCGGTTGATGTCAACTTTGAGACCACCCATTGTGTGGTGCGTTGACGGAGCCATAATCCTGATCTTGAGTGGAACTCCTTCAAGCTTGTAAGTAGAAAGGTCATAAGAACCATCTGCTTTCTTCTCTGCATCACCGATAAGAGCTGTCCAACCTGTCTTGTTGATAGGAAGACTGCTTTCTTTACCTGTGATAAGAGCCTTATCGTAATCGATAATCTCCTGCTTTACTACAGCTGCATCAGCTGTAATTCCAAGCTCTTTGAAAAGGTCACCGAGCTGATCAATCGTGCGCTCGTACTGTCTCCACTCAACATCGCTCTTCCATGCATCTGTTCCTGGTGTTCCGTAAGGATACGGTCCCTGGATTGGCTGCTTGCTGTTTGCGATCTCGATGAAAACACCCTTGACGCTGTTGCGCTCAATACCGTTCTCGAACTCTTTAAGAGAAAGAACGTCACGCTCGCTTGTCTCGTTTACGAAACGCTTACCTGTTGTAGGATTGATGTAAACTGTGTAGTTACCACCACCGAATGCAAGCTGTCCGTTGTCGATCCAAGAAATAGGCATAAGCTGTGTATACTCAAGTCCTGTTACGTCAGCACCTGCAGCCT
>JAIKVO010000023.1 GCA_024685655.1 Treponemataceae bacterium | reverse complement strand
AACTTTTACCACTTTTGCAATTGTTTCTGCGTTGGCTGTGTTTCCAGCTGATTTGGCGCACTTGGCGAGTTCCTCTTTTTGCGCCTTTGCCTGCGCAATCAAGTCTTCGGAAAGGTCTGCAAGCGTCACTTTGTAACCGCGCTCCGCAAGTGGGAACGCGTATGCGCCCGCGCCGCCGCCCAAATCGAGCACAGAAACATCCCTCGCACACTTCCCTGTAGAGTCCGCGCCGGTAACTGCTTCCGACCTTGAGCCTACCACAACACCACTAGATACCGGCTTTTCCTCTCCAACCGCTGGCAAATACTTTTCGAGCACGCCCATCGTCATCAGAAACTCCAGTTTTCCGCTGTTGTCGTTTTGAAGCCTGTTCTTTTCATCGAACTGCTTGTAATAATTCCGAACTTTATCAAAATCTGTCATGGTAGCGAACCTTTTCACTACATTTTGATTGCTTTTGTCGCCATCGATGTGTTTATGTGCTTGTCGAACATCCAGCAGCCACGGTCTTCATAAAAGCCCGCAATCACAAAGCCTGCGCTTATCTGCCCCTGAATCTGGTCCTCGATGGGATGACCCCAGCTGTACCCTTCGGCTTGTGTTATCTCGCGGACTTTCGGGTCATCAAGATGGTCAATGTCCGCGTATGGAATTGAATACTTCAACTCAAGCTGGCCTTTCTCAAACTTTTCAAGGTCAAAAATGTATTCGAGCGGAGAACCGAAACCGGCAATAAGTACGCCGCCTTTTTTCAGAACACGGGAACATTCTCTCCAAACAGGCAGAATATCATCGATATAATTGTTCGACCACGGATGAACGATTAAGTCGAACGACTCGTTTTCGAATATCGACAAATCCTGCATGTTTCCTTGTACTGTCTTAATTTCAAGTCCGTCGCGCTGTGCAACGAATCTGTCTTTTTCAAGCTGACCGTTGCTGTTGTCAAAGACTGTAACGTCTGCACCGGTCGCCGCAAGAATCGGCCCCTGCTGACCACCACCGCTTGCAAGGCAAAGTATCTTTTTTTCTGCCATGTCATCTGGAAACCAGCTGCGCGGAACGGGTTTCTCCGGTGTCAGAATGATATGCCAATCGCCTTTTCGCGCTTTTGCGACCTCATCAGCCGTAACGGCCGTAGACCATCTGTCGTTGTTTTCTGCGCGTTTGTCCCAAATTAATGAATTGTCTTTCACATAGTTTTTTTTGTCACTCATGATTTTCTCCCATTCTTGTCGTGTTATCAGGCATGTAAACTCGCCTGAGGTTTTTCCAGTTTTAGGGTAGGTACGCGTACCCTTGTCGTCCACGAGCTTCATTCCTATTTTTTTCATAACACCAAATGAAGCCGGATTATTGCAGTCGCATTGAGCATAAACTTTGTTTATACCGGTTTTTGTAAACGCAAAATCCAATACAGCCGCAGCTGCTTCGGACGCAAAGCCCTGCTTGCGGTATTTTTTGTTGATAATCCAGCCGAGCGTTGCGTAAGAATGGTCTTCGCTGTGTCCAAGGTCGCAGTCGCAACCGCCGATTATTTTACCGTCATAGATGATTACAAATTCATAGTTCGTCTGGTCTGGCAGGTTCCATTCTTCTGCGTTTCGCTTCACAAAATCGGCTGTTTCCTCAAAGGTATCATTCGGAAGCCAGAACATCATCGTAATCTCTTTGTCGCCAGCATATTCGTGAATTTCGGTTTCATCGCCAACCTGAACTGGCCGGATTGTAAGCCGCTTTGTCTTAATCATTTTTTCCCTCTTACTCATTTCATCTCCAAAAGTTTCTTTATGCCGAGCACCGTAGCCGGAATGCGGTCATTCGGCGAAAGATTCGAAAGCACCACAACCGCCGTGCCTGAATCAGGGCAGAACCCCAAGTAACTGTTATAATTCCCTGTACCGCCGTTGTGCCATATTATTCCGTTCTTACGGTCAATAATCCATGCCATGCCGATTTCATCCATATAGATTCCCATTGTTTTATAGCTTTCCGAAGATGCATCAATTGATTTAATGCTTTTGTGGCACTGAGCAAACTCAGATTTTTCATCAAGCTGCATTTGAGCATAGCGAAGCATATCATTGATATTCGATGTTACAGCTCCGGCCGACAAATAGCCATCATCTTCCTGCCAATCCCAATAGTTACCAAGGTCACCGTCACGCTCTGAAATCTTTGTTGATTCCATGCCCAGCTCGTTCTGAACATATTCGTTCAATATCGCGGTATAGTCTTTGCCATAGACGGCTTCCAGAACGAGCCCCAGAACAGCATAGCCAAAGTTGGAATATGTAAAGCCGTAACTGTCCTTTCTCATATCAAGTTTTTTGCATCTTTCAAGCACCATATCACGGCTTATTCCATAAAAGCTGTTTTTTCCCGAAAAGAAAGTGCCGATCATCGGAGTTTCGAAATAATACGCGCTATATCCTGATGTGTGTGTCAGAAGTTCCGCAATTGTCGGATATTTTTTCGCTTCGCAAAACAGCAAATACGCGTCGATGGTAGAGCCAAGGCTAAGCTTGCCCTCACTGGCTGCCTTGCTAATTAAGGCTGCTGTCATTGTCTTTGTAAGGGAGCCAATCTCATAAATATAATTTTCAGATGGAAGAATCTCTGCATCAGCTCCATATACGGTAAAAGAGGCTTTTCCGTCCTTGATGATTCCGACCGTAATTCTTGCGTCCTTTCTGCCTTGCGTTGTGTATTTCAGCGCATCCTCAAATGACAGTCCGGGAATTTTTCCCATCTGGATTTTTCCGAAAATCATCAGGCCGCAGAGAACAAGTAACGCGCATAACACGATGGAAATAACAATCACCATAATCTTTTTTCGTCCTTTTCCGAGCAACTTTTCCAAAATCGCGCTGTCCTTCTTTCTACTTCTTAATTAACATGTTCGCCGCTCGTAGTTTCACTGCGAAGCTGCATCGGGGTTGTTGATTAGCCAGTTCGCCGCGTATTCAATATCAGCAAAATCAAGTTCTTCGCCCTCACGCGCGTAACATTCAAACTCGTCCACTATGTTTTCAATCAGTACCATGCCGATAAAAAGCGGAAGCTGTTCCACAAGGCTCTCTGCAACAGGAGTTTCGCTCCTATATCCTTCAAGGATGGTCTCAAAGTAATGCTTCATGAAAGATTCACGCTTTGCGGCGTCTGGCTCGTACCGGCACCAGCCTTCGCCGTGTGTCCACAGATTTGCAAGATCGAACATGTACCAGCAGTACATGCAGTTGTCAAAATCGAAAACCGTGATGTCACCTGTTTTCATGTCGATGTGATAATTGCCGTCGCTGTAGTCAAAGTGCACAAGCCCGAAGTTTTCTGTGTCAGTCGGCAGCTTTTGGAACTTGCAGAGTCGCGCCGCGATTGCGTTTTTCAAGTCATCATATTTATCCGGGATAAGGCGGTTGATGTAGTCCATGTTGTATTTTTCAAAATAGCTTGCGCGGCGGCAATTCGTGTTTGTGGGGGTAAAGCGTTTTGAAAGCGCATGGATTTTGCCAAGCGTTTTTCCTGTGTTGTAGAAGTATTCTTCAAGCGGTGCTCCATCGCGGTAACGGTAGCCGTTGTCGCAAAGCAGCATGCCTTTCGCGTATTCGAAAAGGCTGATAAAGGCTTGAGCTTTGCCCGCGTCGCCCGAAGCTTGCGCCAAGGCATGAGCATCGCCAGCCCCCTTAGTCTCGTCAGCGTCCACGATTTCAACGAACTTTCCGTTTACCGACGGAATCACATCCGCGACAGCTGCCCCGTTTTCTGCCAGATAATGAACGAACTCCGTTTCCGCAAGATACTCTTGCTCCGTCCGGTCTCCAAGTGACGAAACTCGCAAAACATACTTTTTCTCGTTATCTTTGCTGCAAACAAAAAGCTGGTTGCGGCCTCCTTCGTGTCCGCTTATCTCCATGAAGTCAAAATCCTGCAGCGAGTACAACTTTTTTGCGTGTTCTAATGTGGTTGAAAAAAGTGTAAAAGACATATATATTTCTCTCCTTTCATAACTTTGGCAGCGCGACATGCCCAAAAACGCGACAACACTTCATAACTTTGGTAGCGTGGCAGGTCAAAATCGCAATATGCATTAAAACGGCGACGCTTCATAACGTGACATATCTTAAAATGAGGCAATACCTCTTGAAACACTATTTATCCGCAGTACGCAACCGCATCTGCCTGAAACTTAAGACCTTTTTCACCGCCTACATGCGCAAATTCCGTCTGAATCGACTTCCGCACAGGATATTTGCCCTTAAAGCGTTCCTTAATCACTTTTTCCATAATCGGGATATCCCACACATCACGGAAAAGGCAGTCCATCTGTACGACATTCTCAAGAGTCAATCCGAACAATGAGAGCCTCTCTTCCATCTGGTCAAACGCACCATTAATCTGCTCCTCAACAGTGCCGCCTATGTTTCCGACGCAATAGCTTAAAAAGCAGTAGTCGCCAGCCTTGATAATACCTGAATGTGCCCATTCGTCACTGATGTCTTTTCTTATAATTTCGCTCATACTTCAATAATACAGCATAGAACCGAAACTGTAAAAAAAATGCACGAATTGTTAAAAATCGTGCACGAAATGTAAAAAGAATGTCGCAGATACAAAAACCTGAGTGCTAGGCAAAACGCACCGAGTGCAAACCCGTGGAGGCTGAAGCTGCCAAATGCAGAACCGCGCACTCTAAGCAAAAACGCGCCATGCGCCGACCAGCACACAAAAACTGCCCCGTGCGGACACAAAGGCGCGAGTTACAGCCCCTGCTCCAGATCCTGCAACCAAAGCGCGACTTTCGCATCACTTGGCATACGCCAGTCACCGCGCGGTGAAAGCGTTACAGAGCCAACTTTCGGGCCGTCAGGCAAACAGCTTCTTTTGAACTGCTGCGAGAAAAAGCGTTTGTAAAAGTTTTTCGCCGCATCGACTACTTTTTCTATTGAAAGTTCCGGGTAAGCATAAAGCGCATACGCTGCCGCGCGTGACGGCTCAAAGCCATATCGCAACGTGTAAAACAAGAAAAAGTCATTCAGATCGTACTTACCGATTTTTTCTTCCGTCATCTGGGCGATTTTTCCGCCTTCGCTCGGCGTTAATTCCGGCGTAATTGGCGTGTCGCATATAGAAAGTAATACTTTTTTCAATTCATCGCTGCCGCAAATCATCGCGTAAGAAACACAAATATACTTCACAAGCGTTTTCGGAACAGAAGCATTGACCGCGTACATAGACATGTGATCACCGTTATACGTACACCAGCCGAGCGCAAGTTCCGAAAGATCCCCAGTGCCGACAACAAGTCCGTTTTTCATGTTCGCCGCATCCATCAGGATATACGTGCGCATACGAGCCTGTGCGTTTTCATACGTTACGTCGCCCTCGCCCTGGTAAGTCAACTCATGACCGAGCTGCTTAAGATGAAGATTCACACCCTCGCCAATAGAAATTTCGTGCGACTCGTCGGCAAGAAGCTTCATAAGGCTTTTGGCGTTGTTAAGCGTAAGATCTGTTGTGTTTCCTTGATTCGGCAACGTATACGCAACAATGCGAATATCCGGGATGATTTTCCGCGCTTCGGCACAAACGAGCAGCGCAAGTGTCGAATCAAGGCCACCGGAAATCCCGATAATAAGATTTTTGATGCCAGTGGCGTGGACGCGTGTTGCAAGTCCATTCGCCTGAATTTGAAGGATTCGGCGGCAACGTTCTTCGCGGGCGACGTTTTCTGCCGGAACAAACGGATTCCGTGCCATTGGGTAATTATACTTCTTTAAGATTTCTGCCATTTCGGAAATTGTCACAGCGTCCGCGCCAGCAGCGTTCGTTTCTGCAGACTCCGCGCAGACATTCTTTTCCCCTGCATCCTCCGCGCCGGCTTCATTCGCACATGTAACTTTCACGCCATTTCCGGCCGCACTAGCTTCCCTCGCACCACTCCCAATTGCACCAGCATTCACGCCGGCTGTCTGCATACGCGCTGCAACCCGCCGGTACGCAGCCCCCGCGTTCTCAAACGTGTTCTGCTTTCTTCTGTCGTGCATTATAACACCCAGATCAACAAGAACTTTTTCCGTATGCGGATACTCCGGGAAAATCGCTTCCCCAATAAGGCTTCCGTTTTGCGCCAGAATTGTGTGACCCGAAAAAACAAGATCCGTACTGCTTTCGTGCGTACCGGCGGACACGTAGATATATGTGCAATAACACGCACCGCTCTGCTGTTTTACAAGCTGCGTGCGGTACTCCTGCTTTCCGATAAGCTCATCAGAAGCAGAAAGATTCACAAGTATATTCGCACCTGCCAAAGCCGCATGGGTACTGGGCTTGTCCGGTATCCACAAATCCTCGCATATTTCAATTCCAAGTACCGCACCGCTGGCAGAATCTTCTGCAAGAACATCGACACCGAACGGAATCTTCTGACCGGAAAGCAAGAAAGATTCTCCCCTTACGTCCTTGCCGGACGCAAACCAGCGGCACTCATAAAACTCTGAATAATTCGGGATAAAAGTTTTTGGAACGAAGGCTTTTACAACACCCTCAGAAAGAATTGCCGCACAATTGTACAGATTGTTTTTGAAACGGATCGGAAGCCCCACGACAGCCGTAACGCCGGTGTTTTCTGTTGCTTTTGCAATCGTAAGAACAGCTTCTTCTGCGGCATTCAAAAGCAGGTCGCTTTCAAAAAGATCCGCGCACGTATAGCCCGTAACAGAAAGCTCCGGGAACACAATTACGCCGCAGTCCGTCAGCGTTTTTATAGCGGATATTATCTGCTCCGTATTGTATTTTACATCTGCCACATGTAACGGCGGCACTACAGCCGCAACTGCAATAAGATTATTTTTCATGCGGTCACTCCTATCCTATATAGAGAATATACTCATCTATCACGCATCATTACAACCCTGCAAAATGATTTTACGCATTCAAAATACTGTGGTATTATTATCTAAAACATTTTGCGGTGA
>JAIKVO010000138.1 GCA_024685655.1 Treponemataceae bacterium | reverse complement strand
ATGGAATACTTATTTACTGAACGCGCGCATTTGATGTGCCCGAACATGTGCTTCGGCATGGCTGCGGTCGTCAACGCTCCTTATAATGAAAACTTAATAAAAGCCGCTTCGGACAAGCTTTCTGCCGCTCATCCGTTTTTGAACGCGCTTCTTGGTTATGAAGAAGCAACAAACCGATATTTCTATAATGTCGGCGAAAAATCACAAATCGAGATTTTTTTGCCCGGAAGTGAGATTTCGGGTATCAGCGCGCCAGAATTCTTTACTGAATATCAGAGACTTACGGCACACGACTGGAATTTGTTTGCGGAAGGAATGCTTAAAATCACGGCTTGGAAAACTGGCGACAAGACTTGCTTTCTGTTTGCCTTTCACCATTTACTAGCGGATGGAAGAGGCGCGCTGGAACTTGTCCGAGAATTCGCCGACCTTTATGCAACCGGAGTTACGCCCGTATTCGCAAAAGAAAAACTCATTTCGTCAGCGGACGAGTTTCCCGCAGATTCACGGCTTCCTTTTATAAGCAGAGTTCTTGTAAACAGGGCGAACCGTCAGTGGCTTAAAGAAAATCAAACGCTGTCCTACGAAAAATACCACGCTTTTGCGAACGAGTTTCTTCGTGGCGACACCGTAAAACACAACTTGTCTGTGCTCGAAAATGATGTGCTTTCTGCGATAATCGCCCAATGCCACGAAAACGATGTTACAGTAAACGATTATCTTTTGGCGAAACTCTTCGCCGAAGAAAAACCGGCAAAAATCATTATGGCATGCGATTTACGCCCCCGGCTCGCTTGCTACAACAAAGGCGCGCTCGGAAATTATTCAACTGCGTTCAGTGTGGTAAACAAAAACGCACGGAACAGGAGCTCCCGAACAGGAAGCAATGCCAGCACAGAAAGCGGCTTGCAAGACATTTTTACGAGCGCGAAACTGGTTCACGCCGTTCACTCTATCGTACAAAAGAAAATGAAAAACAATGCGGAACTTTATCTTGTACTCCAGTGCTACGCTGCGCTTGAGCCGGGGCTCCTCGACGCGGCTTTTATGGCAAGCCAAGGGGCGTTCAAAAGCAAATCCGCGGAGTTTATAGGCAAAATGTTTTTCGGTTTCGCCGCGCCATCGGGTTACAGCATCACGAACTTAGGAAAAACAGAATGTTCATCGATTGAGTCAGCGTTTTTCATTCCGCCAGCATCTCCTGCAATAAAGAAAACGCTCGGCGTGTTGACAGTGAACGGCACGATGCGTCTCTGTACAAGCGAACGGTAAGATCAGCAATCGCAATTACGCCCCCCATTAACTCCCGGTGCAATTGGTTTTATTCAAGCTGCAATGCTAGCTCAACCTCGTCATCATACTCGGTTCCAGTCTCTGCAAAGCCCTTGTTATGATATAATTTCAACGCTTTCGAATTATCCTTGTTACAAGTCAACGCAACCCTGTTCGAATTTCCGAAAGGCTTTGTCCTGATAAAATCAATTACCCGATCCAGCGCGTCACTTCCATATCCGCGGCCCTGTTTCGATTCATCAATCATCATGTGCCAAATATCATATTCAGGAACATCATAGTCATATATCACCATGACATAACCGACCATAGATTCTCCATCATAAATACCGAATGGCTGGCACTGATCTCTATAAACATACGCCTGAGCAAGACTGCGAACAGGATGAGAGACAAAATGCTCCTGCCCCTCCCCTAGTTTAAGATTAAAAGCATCGACAAAATTTTCTTCTGTTATTTTCTTTAATTCTACCATTAATTTCTCCTGTTTTTACTCCACAATTTCGAAAAAATCAAAGTCGCCAGGCGTCATTCTGATGGCGAAAACAGTCTCACACGGCTCAATAACTTTTTTTCCCGAAGCGGTTTCTCCGTTACCGATCGCAGTATCAGCAGAATCTGGAGCCAAGGCTGCGTCCTTGTCCGACTCAGGCTCCGAAACAACATCTGGGATGGATTCCTGTGAAACGTCATTTTCTTTTGTCTTGGCTTCAAGCGTCGTTGGTATGGAACTACCTGTGTAGTGACTACCAAGACTCTTTGTGTACAAGGGCTCAATCGGCTTTGATTTCCACGGATTCGGAGTGTCGCTTTCCGGGATCCGTGCAAGCCTCTTGATTTCTCCACGGATATGGATGTTGAAATCCACAGGCGCACAACCGTCCCAAGTATAACAGTAAAGTCCGAAAGTTTTGTTATCGTAAGTGAAAAGCGAAACTCCGCTTTCGCAGTCAATCCAGATGCCAGAAACCTCTAGTTCTTCGCGGATAGCAGTAAGCACCGGTGCCGGTATATTGTAGATTTTTGACGGCATATCCGGTAGCGTAAGCACGGTGAAGCGCCCTTTCCCGTAAGTGTCGTAGCAGAGAATGCTTTCGTGATATTCACCGTGCCCCGCATTGACAAGCGACCAAGAAGCATTGTTCCGATGCTCAAGAAGCGGGAACTCTATTACTTCCCTGCTTTTGATGTAATTACGCCAGATTTGTGAGCTTACCTTGTACTGGAATTCGTCGGCAGAAAGATGACGGCCCGTATAGCGTACGCTTGTAAGGTCAGTAATCTCTGGATATTTTTCAAGGGCGCTTATCATAAAGCTTGACGTTGCTATTGCATGACCACCAGCCTTCACGAAACGTTTTAGCTTATCCGCTATTTTGCTGTCAGCAAGTGATGCAGCTGTGACAAGCACCGAATTATTGAAAGCATTGAATGAGGGAACGCCGGCTCCACTAATTCCAAACTCTGGGAAATCGCATACGGGCTCCATCGGGATTCCCGCCATTCCAAGAAAATCCTCGATATGGTCATCACCCTGTGAATCAAACGGGATATACACCTTAAGTCCCTGCGGCTCACCAAGCCGTTCCAGCACAGCATCGAGCTTGTCGTACATAAAGCCCAACGGAGTCGCCCTCTTGTTTCCGGCAAGCGCAGGCCAGCAGAACATCATAATTTCCTTAGGCTTCGAGAATGCCGTCAGATAAGCCTGTTCAAGATAAGTGTCAATTCTGTCGCAATCAAACGGGTCGAACCATCCTCCGCCGTTCCGTCCGGGAGCCACATTCTCAAAGTAACGCATCAGAGAATAGCTCAAATAACGCGGCAGATGCTGATCCTGCTGAGCTCCATGCCGAGTTTCCGTACCCGTGTAGATAGAATCAAAAATCTCGCGTTGTTGGCCGGGATTATATCCGGTCTCTTGGAAACTTTCGCGCCAGTTCGGATATTTAATGATGATGTTGATATTCGGGTTAATTTTCTTAGCAGGCTTGATTATCAGATTCTCGGAAACCTCCAGCATCTTTGCGAGCCGGAACTCTTTCCAAGTTTTGTTGCCTTTCTCGCGAATACAATCTTCGCACATACACTGAGTGAAGAAAAAATCATCGATTATAAACTCGTCAAAAAGAGAAGCAGTGTACTCGCTGATTTCTTTTAGGTGTGCCCTCATCGGTTCGTTGCAATAACAGAAAGTGTTGAACAGGCGCTGCCTTTTTTTATCGGTTTCATTCAGATTCGGTGTCACCGTCGTGATTCCGCCAGAAACTTCAATACCGTAATCTTTCATCACACGCTTAAACATCTCGATTTTTTCCTTAGAGGCAAACTCGTCGCGGTAAGTCTCCAAATAAATTTTATCGAGTTTCACATATTTTTGGAAAAAATCAGCATCTTTCCGAAGCTGCTCTTCGTTTACGCGATTGACCCATCCAGCTACACAATAAGTAACCGTCTTGAAATTCTTATAAAACATAAAGGCTCCTGTCTCTTTTTGTAGAAATATTCTAGCACAGCAAAGCAAAAAGCGTTAGCGGTTTTTATAGAGGAACCACTTAATCATCCATTTTCTATTCCTTACCGTCGCTCAGAATAAAACTGCGCAGCACAGAATCAATCTTCATAGAAAGCTTAAACGCAGAAACCGCACTTCCTTCTTTCTTTTCAACATATTCCTTTGCCTTGTCACGGTTTACTTTCTCTTTCAAAGACGTGAATCTTCCAAAATCATCTATGTCCGATTCCGAAACATCCTGCTTCATGAAATCTATTAAAACTTGGCTATCCAATCCAAAAGCGTTCGCAAAATCAGTAATACGCTTGTTCCGGTCAGAAACCATGTACTCTGTGATATAGTCGCGGAGAGTTTTATTCGGGTCGGCTTTTACGTCTCCGCTTTGTACCTGATGAATGAACACATTCGCATACTTCTGTTCTTCCTGCGAAAGAGTTCCGAAAGTCTTATGCAGATGGTTTAATGCTTCCTGTATCTGCTCTTCTTTGTCACTGTCCAGAACTTTAAGGAATTTCACGAACTTGCTGTTCATATACTGTGTGTCGATAAGTCCGGTATTTATCTCTGTGATGTAGGTCTTGATGTCATACGGAATATCAACGGTTGCAGTACCACTTCCGGGTGTTGGAGCAGAATGTACCAAGTCTTTATATCGTTGCAGCAACGAATTGTAATTCTGCAAAGTCAGATTTGCCTCAGACGGAACAGGTACTACACATCTTTCTTCAAAAACAGGTGTTCCGTCATCATTTTTCTTGCCTGTATCATATTCTTCCATTCTGTGTGGCAAACTCTTGTCAAACTCAAATCCTTGAATCTTCGCGGCATCAAAATACTTGTTGTACTCATTAAAGAGCTTCGCAAATTTTTGTTTATCCTCTTTAGAATCAGGAAGCTTCTCAAAATTATCTATCTTGTTGTCATCGAAAATTTGCTTTATGGAATCCGCAATGCGGTTCATCTCCGCTACGTTCTTCTCAATCTTGTTTACAAAGAGTCCGAAAGGCTTATCGCCGGAATACAGCTTGAAAGCTGCCTCTATATTCTTTTCCATTGTGTGCGGCTTACGGTAGTAACAGATAGTTCCGTGCCGTTTGTCATTTCCGCTGAGCCTGTTCGTGCGTGAAAAAGCCTGTATGATTCCCTCATAGTACATCACTTTGTCCATATACAGAGTGTTGAGCCACTTTGAATCAAATCCGGTAAGCATCTGGTCTACTACAATCAGAATGTTCAGCTGTTCGTCAGGCTTGTTGTTTATTCCCTTGTATATGTCCTTGTGAGCAAGACGCATCGAAAGGTCTGTCTTGAAATCCGCATAAGTCGGAATCTTAAAATCTTTTCCGTAAAGCTTGTTGTAGTCAGTCAAAATTTCTTTAATTCCATCGATTTTATCTATGCTACCGGGGGAGTTATTGTCGCTTGGATCAAAGAGCGCAGTTATCTTAAGGTTTAATTTCTGTGCCTTTAAAAGACGGTAATATTCAATTGCTTCAGGAATACTGCTGGTCGCCAGAATAGCATGATACTTGTTGTTCTGGCTAAGAACCGTCCAGTTCTCAACGATATTTCCTACAACGGCAGTACGGTGCGCGTCACTTTCGTATTGCGACATAGGCAGCATATCTTCTATGCCTTTTACATGATTTCCGTTCGCATCCTCATAGCCCACCATCGGAACTTGTGACGGATCCATGTATTTGTTGAACACGGCTTTTTTGTTGTCATCACTCATAGCTTCGGCAATGTCATTTGCTTTTGCTTTTTCAAGGGCAATGACAGTCCGAACGTCTTTATCCTTAAATGTGCAGATTTTTATTGGGTCAAAGCCCAGAACGTTCCCGTCGCGAATGCCGTCCGCAATTGAATAGCGGTGAATCTCGTTCCCAAAAAGACTTGAAGTAGTGCTCATCTTCTTGGAGTTCTCATCGTGAATAGGTGTTCCAGTGAATCCAAAGAAAAGTGCCTTTGAAAACGTCTTTTTTATATCTCTCAACATCGTGCCGAAAGTTGAACGGTGGCATTCATCAATAATGAAGACAATTCTTTTTGAATTGATTTTGTCCAGCTCTTTCTGTGTTACAGGTCCGTCTTCCGCAATATTGCTCGCTTTCTGAATAGAAGTAACAATGAGGATTTCATTTGTCTTGTCGCTCTTCATTTTTGCAACAAGCTGGCGGGTATTTTCCGTAGCCTGCACGTCTGTCGTTTCATCCGCAAAATTCTGATACTGCAGAAGACTCTGCGTACCAAGCTCTATCCTGTCCATAAGGAATATTACTTTATCGGCAAGCCCCGAATCCGCTATAAGCTGCGCTGTTTTGTATGATGTCATCGTTTTGCCGGAGCCTGTCGTATGCCATACATAACCACCAAGAATACCGTTCGTAGAAATAGAATTATCGTTCCAGTCATGCTTCGCAACGACATCGCTTATTCCGCTAGATGCATAATACTGATAGCTTCTCATTACTTTAAGAACACCGTCAGTTTTATCCGCGACCGTATACCAGCCGATCATCTGATGAGCCATAGGAATATAAAGGAATTTTGATGCAATATCCTGCCAATCGTTTATAGGCTCGTTGTTGAAATCTGCCCAGTGGAAAAAATAATCCTCGTTGAATTTTCCGTCAGG
>JAIKVO010000015.1 GCA_024685655.1 Treponemataceae bacterium | reverse complement strand
CCTTGCCTTTCACCTTGAGTGTTCCAGCGTTATATATGCCACCGCCGACATTGCCGTTGCCTGTAACGGAGTTGCTAGTGACCGTACAGTTCGATAGCGTCACTTCCGCGCTGCTCGACACGTATATTCCTGCACCGCTTTCGGTCGCTGAGCCGCCTGTTATCGTAAGGTTTTCGAGTGTTATAGGAACTGTAGTCATTACATTGATGACGCTCTTATCGACACCTTCCTCTCCGCTCAAAGTTGTGCTTCCGTTACGCCATGGCTTTATTGCGATTGATAATGCTTTCCCATCTAGCCCGCCGGTGTCGTTTCCCAGCATTGCGACGTTATCCGTAATGTCCGACAGGAGCCATATCGTGTAATCATCACTTGCAGCTCCTGTCACCGAGATCCGGCGCAATGCCTCGCTTATGGATGCGAGCGGTGCATAGGGGGAGCCGCTGTTGCCGTCGTTTCCGGCTGGGGTATTCGTTGACGAGGCCACGAAGTAATTTGTGAGCCTGAAATAATTTATCAGGCTCTCCGTAAGGACAAAGTTCCCTCCGCTTATCGGGGTGTTCTGCGTACCGCCGCCAACCCAGAGGCTTGTCGTCATGTAATCGAAAACGTTTATATCCTGTGTTGTGGAATAAACGAGCGCATTATCTTTGTAGAAATTTATTGTCACGGAATAAACGCCGCTTTTGATGTTTGATGCACTGATTTTACCAGTATCTTTATCCAAGGTAACGGCGGCGTCCCACACAGCTCTTTTTGCCGCGTTGTCGATTTCCCAGGAAACATCGTCATAAAGCCCAGTCGGTGAGGACGAGAAACTCAAATCGATTTTTCCGGTGCCGTTTTCCGTTGTAAGCGGCTCCAGAACAAGCGAAAGCGGAGTTGTCACGTCGGATTCCGCAAGCGCATGGTCGAAAGTGTACGAGGCTTGCATTACTGTTTTGTAGTCATCATCACCGGTTTCCATTTTCTGCACGATTACCGTTATTGTCCACATTTTGCCTAGCGACAGCGGGATTGAGAACGACGTCGCGTTTGCGGTACCATCGGCATTGGAACCGTTCGTGGCTGTCGCGGTGACTGTGTATTTTGTGTCGGAGAACGTTGATGAGGGAAAAGCCGCGCGGCTGCCATTGCCGTATTCTGCATACGGGTTCTGTATGGTGCCGGTTATTGTTACGATTTTACCGCTGCCACCGGGAATAACAGGAGTATTTTTTGTATTATCATTAATTATATTGTTACAAGAAAAAAAAAATTGTCGAAAGGAGAAGTAGCACGACTGCTAAAATCGACAATTAAAAAAAATTGTGCACTTTATTGTTCATAATACAATATAGTAGCACAGTATATTTACAGTTTCAACTTTTTTAGAAAAAAATACACATGCCCTGGGTGAGGGATTGTGTCGTCCGCGAGAGCGGACACATATAATTTTTTCCTTTCACAACCCGACCCCAGATACGGATTTAAAGGGTGAGGGATTGTAGCACCTGCCGCCAGGCAGTTCCGTAGGGCGGAGAGAATCGAACGCCCGTAGGAATGAGGCGGATGAGCCGAAGTGCGAAAAGCCCGGTGGCAGACGGTTGGCTAAGCCAAAAACCGTCTGCCACACCCCCATATCTATCGTAACTTACAGCCCGGACATAAGGAGCTCAACCTCGGACACTCTGTAATTTGGCGCATTTTGCTTTACTGTAAGAAGATATCCAAGCGCAGTATCAGTATCGCCTGTAACAATAGAAACACGGGCATACTCTATGTATGCATCCCATGATTTCGGGTTTGTCTTTATCACTTCCATCAAAAGAGTCGTCGCATCATCGTAAAGTCCAGATGAACCGTATGCTTTCGCAAGGTCAATCCGAATATTTACATCTTCTGGCTTCAGGCTGCGCGCTGTACGAAAACAATTGATAGCATTAGTGTAATCTTCTTTTTTCATATAAGCTGCAGCCATATTTTTCTGGGCTTCGAAATTCTTAGGATCAACCTCTGCCGCAATCTTAAAGTATTTTATTGCAGTGTCCGGAACATCACTGTCCAGATAAATCTTTCCAAGGTTTATGTTTGCATCAAGATTTTTCTTGTTAAGCTGCAGTGTCCTGCTGTAATAGATAATCGCAGTGTCCAAGTCGCCTGTTTTTTCGCACACGAACGCATAATGGCAGAAATATTCTGCTGTATCGGGCTTTGATTCGGCGGCTTTTTTGGCATAGGGTAACGCTTCGCTATATTTTTTGTCGTCACTAAGAACTTTAGCAAGGTTAAACTGTGTCGCGCTATCATTCGGCTCCAACGTAAGAGCTTTTTTGAAATAGCTTTCCGCCTTTGTGTAATTGACTTGTAAAGCATACACCGAAGCTATTTCGCGGATCGCTGCAATATTGCCGTCATCATACTGCAACGCGGTTGTATACGATTTTATGGCGTTCTCAAAGTCGCTTTTTTTGCTATAGATGCGTGCCAGCTGGAGATGAGCTTTCGCATAACTTTCGTTTATTGTAATTGCCTTTTTGTATGAAGAAAGTGCCAAGTCCTGCTGGCTGAGCTTTTCGTATGTCATTCCAAGATTGTAAAAAGCGTTGGCGAAATTAGGGTCAATCTGAACAGCGGACTCAAAAGATTTACGGGCTTCCGTGTATTTTTTCTGAAGATACAGGACTTTGCCAAGCTCATAAAAATAGTTGCTTTTGTTTGTGTTGTACTGAACGGCTAGTTTTAGCTCCGATTCTGCCTCTGGATATTTTTTGTCAGTTGCGGCTATCATTCCTTTTACGAAATGAGCTCCAGGGGTGGTTTTATCAAACGCATTAGCTTCATCTGCATAAGAAGCCGCTGATTCCTTCAGTTTTTTCTCCTGTGCGTCTGAAAGCCCGGAATTATCATCGTCTGCCTCTGTATACAAAAGCTCCGCTATTTGTGAAAGAATATCTGCATTAAAAGATTTCTCAGAGGGCGGCATGATGTCATGCGCTTTCTGGAAATGTTCAAGAGCCTCGTCAACTTTGCTCACTTTGAGAGCACTCTTTCCAGCGACAAACTCATCGTTTACCGCAGCGACTTGCTCTTGAATTTCTTTGCTTTTTTTCGCAAGAGCTTCTTCATTTGCTTTTCTTTCGGCTTCTTCCTGCGCAAGACGTTCCTGCCGCTGTTTTTCTGCTTGTTTTTCGGCTTCTTCCTGCCTGAGTTTCTCTTGCTCTTGCACGCGGCGGCGGGCTTCCTGCTCTGCCTGTTCTTTCAGAAGCTGCTGCATTGCGGCGTTCTGTTCTGCTGCGGCATTCTGCGCGGCTGCAGCGGCTCTGTTGGCTTCCGCCATCTCCTCTAGTGCCTGTTGAAGCTCGTTGTTCGCGGAGTTTCCTCCTTGCGAAGAACTGCTTCCTGAGGGATTGCTCGCGCGCAACTCAATTATATCGTCCATAAGAGAGAGTGCATCATCATCATTTGCGTTCTTTATAAGAAGGTTGTCGAGTATATCCATTGCGCGCTCGTATTCTCCGCGCTCCATGTATCTTTTGGCAAGAATGAGCATATTCTCGCGCTCGGAGGAATTTGAGCCAGTTTCCTGCCCTGATTGACCGTAAGATGAGTAACCACCGGTGCCGTTCATGCCGCCACCATTTCCGCCGTTTATTCCGCCGGAGTCGCCGCCGACAGCTCCGGCAACAATTACACCAATGGAGCTCAGAAGCCCCACCGACAACAATCCTATTACTGCGCCTAAAATTATTTTCTGCTTCTTAGTCAAGTTCTGCTTCCTCTTCATATACAATAAGGCTCTGTGTACTTACAGACACCGATTCTGCATCATTCGTTTTAAGTGTATCGGCAACTTGCTGTAAAAGTTGTCTTCTGCGTTCTGCCTCAGCTTCCTTTTTTTCTGCTTCTTTACGAGCAGCTTCCTGTTCCTGGGCTATTTTTTCTTCCTGAATCTTTCTGCGTTCCTCCGCGACACGCTCTTGTTCCTGTTTGATTCTTTCGTTCTCGACTGCAAGTCTTTCTTCTTCCTGCTTTTTTGTCGTTATTTCAGCAGTAAGGAGTGAAATAAGACGTCTTATCGATTCTGCCTGAGATGATTCCGGTTCAAGCTCTATATACTGTGTATAATCAAGTATCGCATTGTCATAAGCCTGTTCTTTCATACGTGCGTTCGCCCTGTTTAGCAAAGCGGAAGCAAACGAAGGATTTGCAGCGAGTGCGTATGAATACATCTCCTCTGCCCTGTCATAATATCCAAGTGCAAACGCAGAATTTCCCGCGTTGTAATACAACCGCCGCTTATCGGTTCCGCTTACGCCCGTACCAAGCTGGAAAACCTCCAGCGATTTCTGGTACTGCCCTGTCTGATAATAGGCAAGTCCGAGGTAATTGTATACATCAGGATTCACATCTGTTTCAAGAACAGCCTGCTGCAAATATATTATAGCTTCCGCGGGCTTGTTTTCACAGAACAAAGAAAGCCCCTTATCGTAATTGCCCGCCATAAGATTTGCACTTGAAATGAATACAAGCAAAAAAGCGGCAAATGTTATTTTTCTTCGTATAATCAAAATATCAAACCTCCGACATCTAATCTTCGTTTCAACGCAGCTTTGCAACATGACTTCAAATCACAAATAACCACGAAGGTTGGGACTTTCGTCACAAAACGACTGCTTTTTACAGTCGTTTTTATAAATTTCTTCATTTGACATATTCGAATAAAAAAGTTACTCTAAATATAAAAGTTACTCTTTTTATCTTTATCGGAGTTCCAATGGATTCTATTCAGATAATTCTTATTGCAGTTTTAGGCACCGGTATAGCTTTCTTAATCTATACCATTTTAAAATCGATACTTTCTCCAAAGAAAGTTGAGGGAATACAGAAGTACGTCAAACAAGGTAAATATCAGGCTGCTATAAAGCTTGCGAAAAACCTCATCGCAAAAGACCCAAAAGACGTTTTCGCACATTACTGGCTTGGTCAGGCGTACATAAACGACGGCAAACCAGAACTTGCACTTATGGAGCTTAAGTTCGTAAATCAAAACGCAATTTTTGAAAAAGGACTGTCTGAGAAGGCTTTCCGTAAGCAGATTGCAGAACTTTACGAAAAATTCAACCAAAACGAAGATGCATTAAAAGAATATCTCTTACTGACAAAACTGGAACCAACGAACGCAGAGAACTTTTACCGTGCTGGAAAGCTTTTCGAGCAAAAGGGAAAAATTGATAATGCGCTGCCATACTATCAGCAGGCTTTACAAATCAACAAACGTCATGTCAAAGCCCATGCTTCGCTCGGATTGGTACTATACAAGACAAAACAATATGGAGAAGCAAAAAAGGAGATAGACATAGCCATCCAGCTTAGTCCAGATACTTTCTCTTCATATTATTATTTGGGTAAAATCCTTAAGGAAAACAAGGATTATGCGGCGGCTGTAGAAGCTTTTGGAAAGGCTCTTCGTGACCCTGAATACAAACAGAAGTCGCTTTTGGAAAGAGGTTCATGCTACGCTTCTGCCGACAACACCGAAAAAGCTATCGTTGAGTTTGACAGAGCTGTAAAAGCCTCTCAAAACGACTCCTCGCAGGAGACGCTCTACGCAAGATACTTTCTTGCCGCATGCTATGAAAAGACAAGGCAAATTGAGTCTGCCATCGTGCAATGGAACGCTATCAACGCAAAGAACCATAATTTCAAGGATGTTCCGGCAAAACTCTCTCAGTATGGTGATATTGAAGCAAACGACAACATGAAGGAATATCTTACATGCAACACGGAGAACTTCTGCGCTATTTGCAAGCGAATTGTCACAAACGGACTTAAACTCTCTGCAAAGACAGTTGAGCAGAAAAAATTCGGCTGTATTGTATCTGCTTCAGAATCAAAGGCAGAAAACTGGATGAACACACGTCAGCAGCTTTTCCTTGTCGTGTTCTACAGAGAGCCTGATCTTATTGAGGACACGGTTTTGCGAAAGCTTCATGAAACTATAAAAGCGAAGAACTTCCTGAAGGGAATCATATGCACAAGCGCGGGCTTCACCCGTTCCTCCGTCGAATACTCCGAAAGCCGCCCACTTGAGCTTATAGACAAGCAGAAACTCCAAAACCTGCTGGACAAAGCCTCGTTGTAGCGACTTCCAAGAAGCAGTTGTAATATGAAAATTCTCTGTATTTCAGACCAGATAGATCCACTCGTATACAGCAGCTCTGCTAAGGAACGTTTCGCTGATATAGACCTTGTTCTATGTGCGGGAGATCTTTCCACCGACTATATAGATTTTGTTGTCTCTACGATTAATAAACCGACTTATTTTGTATTCGGGAATCATAACCTGAACGATTTCCCGTATTATCACAGAACTGCAGAAAACGGCGGTTATATAAAAACCGACAGATATGAATTATCACACTCACACGGAGCCATATACATCGGATTCAAAACAAAACGCGAGCAAAACCTGCTTCTGGCAGGAGCATCCGGTTCAATACGCTACAACCGGGGTCAATGCCAATATACAGACAGGCAGATGTTCAGGAGTCTTCTCAAGATGGTACCATCGCTTATAAGGAACAAAATGCGATATGGCCGCTACCTTGATATCTTTTTAACCCATGCCCCTCCGCTCGGTATTCACGACAAGAAAGATCCTTGTCATACTGGATTCAAGTGCTACTTGTGGTTCCTAAGAAAATTCAAGCCAAAATACATGATTCACGGGCACATCCATCTTTATGATATTCAAGACCAGCGAGTCACACCATTCGAGTCTACAATTGTAATAAATGCATTCAGCCATTATATACTGGAAATTCCAGACCCGATTAAAAAAGAAAAAACAAAAAAACTAAGGCAAAGCACCAAGGAAGAGTAATGGACCGGACATTAATAGCACAAAGCGAGAACGATTTTCTTAAGGCACGCAACAAAGCTTTATTCAACGAACTTCAGCATTTCCTGAATCCAGAGGAATCAAAGCTGCTTTCTTTTTCAGACGTAAAAGATCTTCTTAAGCCGAAAGGCGAAGTCTACATGGGCATGCAGGTTGTTCCTGTCTCTCTTATAGTGGGAAGCGAAGGTCGCTACCACGACTTTGACAATCACTTTTTTCCAAAAAGCATGCACCTAAAAACAAGATGGGAAAGCATCGACAGGGCTCATCTAACTGACGTAATTCTTCCACCTATAATTCTTTACGAAATAGGCGGTCTTTATTTTGTAAGAGACGGGAACCATCGTGTCTCGGTAGCGAAGGCTCAGGGAGTCGAGAACATCGATGCAGAGGTCATAAGCCTAAAAAGCGAAATAAAACTTAAGCCAGGCTGGTCGGAAAGACGTATTCTTAAGCAGGTAATCCAATACGAAAAACGTGTTTTCTACTCAGAAACCTCGTTCGGTGATATAACGGACTGCTGGAACATCGATTTCTCGACTCCCGGACAATACGACGTGCTTTACCAGCATATTCTTATTCACAAGTATTATATTAATCAGGATAAAAAAGATGAGATTCCGATGGAAGAGGCTATTCTCTCCTGGTATAACAATTTATACCTGCCGATTGTAACCGCGATAAAAAAACGGAAGATTCTGAGGCGTTTCAGAGGAAGAACAGCCGCGGACCTTTACGTCTGGATTATTAAATACTGGGATGATTTGAAAAAACGATTCGGACAGGCAGTCACTATCGATGATGCCGCGTCTGAATTCAGCGAAAAATTCGGCAAAGGAATTTTCATCCGTATCATCAACTTCCTGTCAGGATTGTTTAAGAAATAATGACTGACAACGTTTTTTTGTCATTTATATCACCGTTGATGATGAGTGGTAAAAGAAAAAACTTGACTACAGTATCTTTCAATGTTACTATTTATTAGAATATCCAAATAATTAGTAATAAAAGGGAGTTTTCCGTGTTTGGTGAAAGCATCACGTTAATACCGTTGATAATAACGTTTATAATTTCTATTTATTTTTTCATACTTCTTATTTCTATAAACCGCAAACAAAAAGGATCCTTTCCAAAATCACTTATTGCGGCACCTGCCATACTTGTTATAGGAATGTTGATTTCAATAATCAAGCCAGATATCTCAATTGTAGCGATAACATTGACTGTCGCGATTTTTTTCTTCATCCCATATTTTCGAAGTATAAAAAACGATAATAAAGAGAAAAGCCAAGGAATAGATGTGCTTTCGACTCCTGACATGCCAGACCCTCAAGAAGAGGCTGCTAAAGCTGAGAAAGCCTTTTTCGAAAGCAACCTTTCACTTCTCACAGCCGGAAAAGATTATGTTGTTCATGCAGGACAAGCTTTCTCTGAGGAAAACGGATTCTCGCGTCTTCTTGACTTTATAAACACAAGTCTTATCCGCGAGACAAAAGCTGATGGCGGTGCAATCCTACTTATTGATGACTTTGATGATGTTATCAGCGTAAAGTCTTTTTCGGGCGATTTTCCGCCTCCGTACAAGCTCCCAGAGGATTTACCGCATAAAGTTGTCCGTGTTGAGACTTCTTTCCGTTTCGCACAATTTGCATTGAACGAGAATGTATTCGGAGCAGTTGCTACAAGCGGCAAAGCAGAACTAATAACGGAGCCCGCTTCAGATCCCCGTATTTATCAGAACGAGCCAGAAGATTTCTTGAAATGCGGCAGTTATATTCTTGTTCCAATGGCACTCAATGATAATGTTATCGGAGTTGTAGCTCTTGCCCGTCGTTACGGCTCGCCATTATTCACAGATAAAGAATTACGTAATGCCCAGGTTCTTACGGATTATGCATGCGCATCAATACAAAACGTTTATTCTTTCCAGGAAATAAAAGAACATTCCGAAATGACGCGAGAAGCTGAGATATCAGGAAAGATACAGCAGACTCTTGTTCCTAAGCAGCTTCCACAAATTCCAGGAATTTCGCTCGGTGCTTTTACAAACGCATCTGAAGGTGTTTGTGGCGACTACTACGATGTTCTTCCTTCCAGAAAAGACCGCGTATCTTTCCTTATGTCAGACGTCGCGGGTAAAGGTATGAACTCTCTCATAATTATGATTATGATTCGTGCAATCTTGCGCCTTATCGTCAATACGACTCAATCAGCTGCTACGATTCTTTCTTGGGCGAACAGAGGAATTTCAGTTGAGAATAATATTGACCATTTTGCCAGCCTTGCACTTATAAATTTTGACACGACGACTAACAAAATTCAGTTTGCAACCGCAGGAAGTACTCCTATTCTTTACTACAATGCACAAACTGATGAAATATCAAAAATTTCCACTTCTGCAGACCCGATTGGAGTGGAGAAAATGACTGAGTATACCGATAATGAAATGGAGGTTCATTCGGGAGATATTATCGCTCTTTATACTGATGGTATAATAGAAGCAGTTAATGCGAACGGAAACCAGTATACATCTGAAAAACTTATTGAAACAATCAGAAGCAACAATAAGTTATCCAGTAAAGAGATAGCAAGCCTTGTTAAGGCTGATATAAAAGATTTCACGGGCACAACCCGGCAGCATGATGATCAGACTCTGCTGATAATAAAGGTTTTATAAGGAGTTTTATATGGAACTTAAAATCCGTAAGAACGGAGAAATCTATATCATCGATGTAAATGGTGAGATGGATTTGTACAATTCATATAAATTAAAAGAGTTAGTTATGAAAATGCTGGAGAAAAATGTCCGCAGTTTCATCATTAATCTTGAGCAAGTCGATTATATCGACTCATCAGGAATTGGCGCTCTTATCTATATCTGCTCTACAATAAAAAAGATGAACCTTAAGCTTTCGATAGCAAACATTCATGGTTCCGTAAAGAAAGTTATAGAGCTGACGAAACTGATGGGCTACTTCCCTATTGCCAATAGCGTTGAAGAAGCTCTGATGAAAATCGCTAACTAAATTCTTTTTCGGCTTGAAGTTTATCATATTTCGAAGATAAGGAACTTTTTTATGAATGAAATTAAAGAATTAAGGTCGGACGGTAGCGACCCACTTTTTGACAAAACAAGCATGTTGTTCAAGGAATTCCCGTCAGACTTTCGCCAGATAAGATATTTCACGCTTCTTATTGTTCAGTCTGCACCATTGGAAATTAAAGAGATTAACCTTCTTGAGCAGCAGATAAGTGAGGTTATTAAAAATGCCGTAAAGCACGGAAATGAGTGCGATACTAACAAGAAAGTACGCGTTTGGTATTCATTCAGTCCGACACATGCTCACCTTATCGTCGAAGATGAAGGAGAAGGATTCAAAGATCTTGAGAAATGGAACGAGTTCAACAGAAAGAGACTTGAATGCTTGCACACACAGAATTTCGAGCAATTAGCCGATTTTGTATCATTCCGAACAAATAAAAGTGATGACCATGACGGTGGAAATGCCCTTTTTGCCGCTCTTGAATACTGGAATGGTGGATTCGTTTACAACGACAAAAGAAACGGAGTAGCGATGCTTAAACGTTATCAGCAGAAACGCCATGGTGTTACTATTGACGGTGAGTAATTCCTTACTTTTAGATTTGTAATCTATACAAAAAAAACAGTCTCCCAAAAAGGAGGCTGTTTTTTTATCTTCTTGCACAGAATACTGTAATTAATACAAAATACTGTAATTTATAAAGCTGATTTATCGAATCTGGAAATAATATCTTTCAAAATACGTTACACGCTTTGAAGCCTTATTCCAATATGAGCTTTCTGGATAATAATCAACGATTGTCTTATAAAGATCATACGCCTTATTTACATCGAGCATATCAGAATTTGTCTCGTATACCTGAGCTTGGATATAATAAGCTTCGTCTGAAAAATAGCTGCCATCATCTATTATTAGCTGTGCTTTATCGACTGCTTCCTGCCCTCTTCCTGCAAAGAACGCATCGTTTGCTTCGTCGATAAGCTGCTGGTAGTAGTCATCATCGTCATAACCATCGCCAAAATCGATACCGTCTCCGAACGAGAAAATTACATCAGGTTCGTCAGCAAGGGAAATACCGCTATCGATTATGATATCCTCAATAACAGTTTCTGATTGTTCTTCTTGATCTTCAGAAATCTCTTCCGGTACTTCTTCTGGTTCCTTATCTATCTCATTGCTAAGCTCGTTTTCAATGATATCAGCTTCTTCGTTCTCTTTATCATCGATCTGTACAACCGGCGGAATATACTCAGGAGCTTTTATATGCTGCTTATTACCGTTCGTTTTATCAATCGTTACAAGGAGATAATCATGAATGTATGTATCTGTCAGAATATCCTGCTTACAGAAGTGTAACAATGCTTCTCCCGCACGGTCTGAATAAAATTTAAGAAGCGTTGAGTTTCCTTTTTGTTCACGTCCCTTGAACGACAGCGTCTTGGAATTGTTCTCATCGCCCATGTAGAGCCAACCTTCTCCAGGATACGTTACATCAAGATATTGCTTTTTTTTCATGGAAACTGTCCTGGAAGGAGCTTTTTCATCAACAACAGGCTCTTCAGAATCAGTTTCCATTTCTTCGCTTGTCTCAGGCACATCAGGAGTATTATTCGCTATATTAGTGTTTGTGCTTGAACTTGGGTTTTCTTTTTCAGAAGCCGGAGTCGAAGCATTTTCTGTCGATACCCCTACTACACTTGGCGATGTCTCATTTTTGCTGTCAGTAATTTCGGGAGAATTGGCAGAAGAATCGTCTTTTATCTCAGCTGGCATAATTGTTTCAACAACTCCAGATTGTTCTGGAACCTTTTTCTGTTCTTCTTGTGTTTGGTACTCCTGATTTTTTTCTATTTGTACTGAATTCTCCTCACCACCGGAAGTTACATCCGTTGATTCATCACCAGCTGTATCTGCTGATTCAACATTTGCCGTAATATCTTGCTCAATATCAGTCTCATTGAGAGTTTCAACAGCAGTTAAATTTTCATCTGATTCTACTTCCGGTTGTTCTACAACTACAAATTCAAAAAAATCATCTGTATCATCAGACATTTCATCCATTGAAAACATTTGCGCAAAGCTGATGTTAGTGAGACATAAAACCACAGTCGTCATCATTGTAATTTTCGAGAGCTTGCAATTCATCAATATTTTTTTCAGCTGGATTTTCAAGGTACCGCCTCCAGTAAATCATTTATAAGGTTATCATTCACGGTTCGCATATTGTCCAACATTTCTCCGTCCGGCTCTATGAACCACCGCTTTGCTTCTTCCTCATTCCATTGAGACTGTTTTTTTCTTGACAAAACATAGTCTTTTCCAAGTCCCGGCTCTTCTGGAAGATAAATATACTCATCGACAGTCGTTCGTTTTACAACCGTTTCCGAATCTGTTTTACCCATACCAATAACAACAATAAGTATCAAAGGGATACAAATGATAAGCGCGCATACAGCAAGGAATATTGTCCTGTTGTTCTCCCACATATCAGATACGAAATCCAGAAACTTATCGAACAGCTCTTTTATTCTGTCAATTAAATCTCTTAGTTTTTCATTCATTGCTTGTATCGCCTTCCGAACCAGTTTCTCCCTGATCAACTACTTTAGTTTCAGTGTCCTGCTCAGACTGATTTTCTGTTGCATGTTCGGCATTTTGACCGGTTCCAACATCGTCTTGCAGATTCAAACCAGATGTTGTCTCCTGTTCCACTTTTTGCGCTGTTTCGACAATAAGCCCGCGCGTAAGGTTACCGACATTCCGCTTTGGTGGGTGCGGCGGAATGTAAACATCTTTTTCAAGCGGAACATCTTCTTCCTCAAACGGCTCAGGATCTGGCAAAATAATTTTTCCGTTCTCCTCAAGTTTAATCGTAATAACTTTACTTACGCCGGATTCTTCCATTGTAACACCGAGCATCGTGCTTGCGCCTGCAACAGTTTTTTTGTTATGCGTAATAACGATATACTGGCTCACATTACCGAATTCACGCAGAGTCTGCACAAAGCGCAGAACATTCTGCTCGTCAAGGGCAGCATCTATCTCGTCGAGAAGACAGAACGGCGACGGACGCACCATATAAGTCGCAAAAAGCAAAGAAACTGCCGTCATGGTCTTCTCGCCACCTGAAAGAAGCGCAATATTCTCAAGTTTTTTTCCGGGCGGCTGCGCGAATATTTCTATTCCGGATTCAAGTACGTTTTGCGGATCAACAAGACGTAGCTCCGCGCGTCCGCCACCGAAAAGCCGCCTGAACATATTGTGGAAGTTTTTCTTAATCTTGTTGTAAGTCGCAAGGAACTGCTCGGTAGACTCCGCTCGTATCTCTTCTGTTATGCGAACAAGGTCATCACACGCTTTCTGCAAGTCGGAAAGCTGCGTTGAAAGGAAATCGTAGCGTTCTTTTGCCTCGGCAAACTCTTCCGGTGCCATAAGGTTCACAGAGCCGACCTCGTTCATCGCCTGTTTTGCCGTAGAAAGCTGGTAACGGAGCGTTCCGGGAGCAGCTGTTATCGCTTCCATCCTGTCCGCAAATTCCATAAGGTCGCGTGAATGCGTCTCGCGGAAGTTTTCTTTTGTGGCGCGAATCTCAGTTTCTGCAGTCGCAAGCTCCAGATTATATTTCTCTATCTGAGACTGATAAGTCGCCATCGCATCTTTTTTAGACTTCAGTGCTTCCTGCTTTTCAATAACATCCGAATTGCATTCTTTAACGTTCGCTTCGAGTTTTATCATATCCTCAGTGAGCTTGACACCTTTCCGCTCAATTGAGGCAATTTCACCTTCAAGCTCCAGAACCTGCTCTTTCAGTTCATCGTAACGAGTAGTTTCCTCATAAATCTCATTCTCCAAATCATGAAGAGCCGCTTCCTGCGTTGAAAGCTGGCGACGCAAAAGACGCATCTGCTCTTCTGCGGCAGAAACCTGAGTTTTCATCTGAGCCTGATTTATGCGCATATCTTCCAATGTCGCACGGTATTCATCAATTTTTTTTACCAGATCTGTCGTATCGCTTTTTAGCGACTGAATTTTATCGCGTTTTTCCTGAACTTGTGCGCGGTTGTCATCAATTCTTCTGTCTATGCCGCGCTTTTTCGTGATAATTCCTTCCGGAGAAAGGAATTCATCAATAAACTGAGGAGTTTTCGCCGCATAACCCTTGAAAACGTTCTCCAACTCCTGAACAAGCTTTTCCAGCTCAGTAAAAGACGAAACCGCGTTCGCACCGAATTTCTGAACATCGCTTTCAAGCGGCTCATGAAGCTTTGTAAAATCTTCGAATATGCTTTTTCGCCCAGAGACAAGCACGCGCAGCTGGCCAATAACATGCTCTACGCTTTCCTGAGCTTTCTGCCGTGATGCAGAAGAATAACCCGCATCACGAAGCTTTGAATCAAGCTGCGTAACTATATCGTCAGTTATTTCTTCCAATTCGGATTTGAGCTTTCCGCGTTCCACATCAAGATTTGATATCTGGCTCTCATATTCTGCACTCAGTTTGTCGTTGTCGTTTATCCGGTTACTCGCGATTTTTATGTTGTCCTCAAAAGAGGCTATGTTTTTGGCGATTTCCGAAAGTCTTTTGTTCAAATCGTGAAGAGAAGCTTCCTGACCGTCCGCATCATCTTTAAGAGTTTCAATGCTTTCTTCAAGTGTGACTTTTCTGCCTTCCAGCTGGTTGATTTTTTGCTTCAGCTCGCTTTCGCGCTCATTATGAATCTTAAGCTGGTTTTCTTTGCCGTTCTTTTCAACAGCAAGACCGTATATTTCTTTTTGAAGAGAGACGATTTTTGATTCCATCTCGTTTACTTCATCAAGATGCTGTTCTAGCCTGCTGTTTATCTCGTCTATCTCTGCTTTCAGCGAATTTCGCTCTTTCTCTGCTTTTTGAATATCGTAAGTCCGGTTTTCCTTGTTCTGAACGAAAGTCTTAAGACGCAAAAGCTGAATATCAAGCTCCAGGTTAAAAATCTTTTCCTTAAGCTCGCGGTAATGATTTGTCTGCTCTGCCTGAATCTTAAGAGAATCGTAGGAACGCTTAACCTCGCCAAGAATGCCTTCTACCTGGCGCATATTTTCCTGTGTCCGTTCGAGCTTTCGCTCAGCTTCGGCACGGCGCACCTTGAAACGCGTTATTCCGGCAGCTTCCTCAAAGATATAGCGGCGGTCTTCCGGCTTGCTCGAAAGAATCTGGTCAATTTTGCCCTGCTCCATAACGGAGTATGCCGCCTTACCGACACCAGTGTCCCAGAAAAGCTCCCTAACGTCCTTAAGCTTTGCCAGAGTACCGTTAATCCAGTATTCACCCTCGCCAGACCTAAAAAGCCTGCGCTTTATTGTAATCTCGCTCAGATCGAGCGGTAGAAGCCCCTGCTCGTTTGAGATCGTAAGTGTCACTTCTGCAACGTTCAAAGGTTTTCGTGTCATCGTGCCGTTGAAAATAACGTCTTCCATTTTCTCAGCACGCATATTCTTCGCACCTTGCTCACCAAGAACCCATTTCACCGCATCAACGACATTACTTTTGCCGCAACCATTTGGTCCAAGAAGCGCAGTAATACCATCGGCGAATTCTATGTGAGTACGGTCAGCAAACGATTTGAATCCGAATATATCCAGACTTTTAAGAAACACTCAATCCTCCAAAAGCCCTGTCAAATGGCTTTTGCAATGTTAATGCGGCACAAAATGAAAAGCCGCTAAAAGTAACAGTTTTAAAAACTAAGGTATTCTATTTTACCGCACTGTAGTATTCAACGCAAGTAGGGAGTTTGAAAGGAACTTGTCTCTGATTTTTTCACAAAAAAAGGAACAGAATAATTATATGGGCGCATGACGGGCGTTCCGGGGTTCGCTAACGCTCATTCGTGCGTGTATCTGCACACATGGATTGCGTGTCCGCGTGAGCGGACATCAAAAATCAATTTCCATACACAACCGACCTCGAAGAGGTCGGACGAGCGCAAAAACTGATGAGTTTTGCGTCAGCAAAACTCGGTAAGTTCGGGCGGCAAGGAAGACGCACGAACGACTGCCCCTCCATGCCCTTGCGCGAAGAAAGCATTATGCTTAATCGAATCACCTTGAGGACACGGACGCATCCGTCCGCAGTCGCGGACGGTCGCATGTTGACCAGCCCAATTCTTGAAACATGTATTGACAACAGGCTGTCAGGAACTATCTTCAAAAAAGTTCTTATTGCTTATAAAACCATTTGTTATCAACATTTATATGTTCTGCACTAGTATTATAATCCAGCACATTGTAGCTATGACCATCAAAAGTACATGAATCTACTTTGTAAACGCCAGACCAAGCAATAAGAAAAATCACAATAAACTTGCTTTTCATATCTCGCTCCCTTTTTAATCTTATTCGACAGGCTTACCGAAAGCCACACCAAGTTTTATACCCAAACCCATAGCTTTCGTGGTTATGCCGTACCTTAAATCAGTCGTAAGGTTAATCTTGAAATTTCCGCCGCCTTTAATATCAAAACCGACTCCGCCTTTGATGAAGAAATCCGTACCAGAAACTGACACTTCCTTCCAGGTGTCACTACCATTCCAATACACATAACAACGATCTTTGGTTGCATAAAACAAACCGGCACCTACTTTTATAAACGGGAAAAAGTAACGGAACACGTTCAGATACGCACCAGGATCAATACTTGCCGCAAAGAAGAAACCGCCACTAGAGTCCGGCGTAAAACATATATCCACATTAAGCCAGTCAACGTAAAAACAACCCTTGGTCGTATTGAATGCACTGAGTGCTATGCCAGGTCCTCCTAGAAATGAGCGGCAGTAAAACTCAGCGATATTATTATCCACAGAACTAGACACTGGAATCCTTACATTCGGAAACGCTACCACCGAAGCACCTACAGAAAAGTTATTCGTCACCCACACAGGCTTTGTACTCTCAGCAGGAACGTACACAACGCCATCGCCACTGTAATATCCTGTTTCGCCGCCATAATATCCTGTACCGGTGTTTCCCATCACAACCGCAGAAGGATTAGTTTGCACGACCCTTTGTGTGCCTGTCGGAGTTGCTGTTCCCGGCACAACCTGGCTTGCCACAACCTGCCCGACAACTTTGTCTATGTTTTCATTCATAATCGCCAAGCCCGAAGACATTATATAAACACGCACACTTACGACATATAAATTGAAAGTGTCTTTTGTCTGTCCCTCAAGAATTCTGTAGCTTATCTCGCCATAAAAGTCGTTGTTGTTCCGCGCATTCTCTACAATCTGATATTCAGTACGAACATCCGCATCATTTACCGCATACTTTCCGTTATAGGAATAAGCAATCGATTTATCGAGCGACTTAACGCTCACAGGCCAGCCTTTTGGTATCGAC
>JAIKVO010000265.1 GCA_024685655.1 Treponemataceae bacterium | reverse complement strand
AAAATAACTCTTGATAAAAAATCAGCAGTATTTTATATTCGAATAAGTAACAGTAGCTGTCAGCTGCTTGCGGACCTTACCCGCATTAAAACTTTTTACCGCAGCCTACTGAATTTACAGAAAGGACTTCACAGTCTCGTTACACTTTTGAAATAATACATTTCGAAAAGTCTTTTTCCTCGCTTTGTTTCCTTTCATACCTCAATAAAAGTAAAACATTATATTCTCTCCCCTACCCTATAACAACATTTTTACCGGGAGAATTCACAATTTTTCTCTACCATTAAAACAAGCTTAGTTTTACCTATCGTTAGTGCCTAAAAACTGTTTATAATCATCAATCGTAACTATACATCAACATATAACAGCAACCAACCAGGTTTTTACCCTGGTTGGTCATTAACTAAAAGTGTTTTTTTATTTTTGAAGCGTATTCTTTTACTTCATTGAGAACTTTTTTATACTCATTATCTAACACAATAAAATCCGTACTTTCAAAGGTCATGAGTTTAAGTACATAAGCCAACATTTCCGAATACATTGATACAGGATTTTTCTCAATTTTTATTTGTTTTTTTGAACCTTTTACTGCTGATATAAAAAGTTCATCTAATTCCTTTTCCTTGATATTATAAACTTTATATATTCTTTTAATTAATTCCATGGAGGCATCATCAGTACCTTTTAGTACCCGATTAATATACGCCGCAGAAAACCCAAGTTTTGAAGCCGCTTCTTTTTGTGAATCTCCTGAACCAGAAATTATCTTTTTTAACATATCACCGACACTGTTGTTTTCCATGCTGTAATCCTTTGAACAAATTAAGTAACTACTTAATAATCTGTTTTATATTAATCAAATTGACCTTTTTTTCAATACGACACGGGACAAACCAAGGGATTTTCCGGAAGAATAGAAAACTTTAAAAAAGGCCCAGAATCGTTCCAAAAAGCCTCGGTCGATAAATTACTCAAAAAATCAAAAAGAACGCGTCTGCGGACCGATATAAGCAGCTAACATTTTTATTAGATTTTTAATATATTTGCTATCAATTTGTTAGCAATATTATTTTATTTTTGTTTTCATTTTTGTAATATTTCTTAGTTTTATTAAAGTTTTGTTTGCATTTTTTCGATAATTTTGTTAGCATGTATGTGAGGTGAAAAATGAAGGTAATTACGATAGCATTGCAAAAAGGCGGAGTCGGTAAATCTTCGATTTCCGTATCCTTGGCAGCCGAAATCGCAAAAAAGCACAAGGTAATTTTGATAGACGCGGATCCCCAGGGAAACTCATCCCTTATGCTGATTCAGAACGTAGAAAAAGAGTTTTCCGATGTTTTGGACGGAAAATACTATGTAACGGATGCCGTCTCCAGTACATCGATTGATAATCTTTTTATCCTGCCTACGAAAAAAGCATCAACCTCATTAAGAATGTACCGCACGAAATCCGCAAGCCGAGAACCGTTCGCTATTAAGGATGTCGTGGACGAGCTTGCGAAGAACGGTTTTGAATATGTGATTTTTGATACATGCCCGGCTTTCGACGAGTTTGAGGAAAACATTATGGCCGCCACGGATGAGACCATTCCCGTTATGATGATGGATCCTCTTTCCGTGGACGGACTCACGTCTTTCCTGAACAACATCGCTGATTACAAAAAGCGCAAGAGGGTTTCCAATCCTGAGGTAAAATCCATTGTCCTGAACAACTTTGACAATCGCATGGCAATGTCAAAAAACATACTCGAAGAAATGAAAAAGACCTCGTACCAGCTGTACGTAGTCCAGACTGACCAAAACTTTAAGAGGGCCATCAACGCCTGCCTGCCAATCCAATACGTTCCTGGAACCAAAAAGGATATCCTTGAAACGATTGAAGCCCTGGGAGAAAGCATATGCCTGTAATAAAAAAAGAAAACGTGAATCTCAATCAGGTTTCAGCCATCAGGATTAATCAGATAGAACAAGTTTCCGGGAATCCTGTGGAAGAACCTCCTGTTGCCGCGGAGCAAAACTCCGGGAAGAAGTACTCCGATGTCGTCATGGCAAGGCTCACCCCGGGAAAACGTAACATCTTCAAAGGTTTTTTCAGTACAAACGGAATAACCATGAATTCAGGCATTGAGATGTGCATCGAATACGTCATGGATCAGGTCAAATCCGGAAACCTAACAATCTCAAAAGCCGGGATTAAATAACTACTTGAAACCATATTAAGTAGTAGCTTTTTTTATAACTACCTGTTATACTGTTTAAGTAGCGGAATGAGGCAAAACGTAGGTTAGTAGTCACATCCTCGTATATTGGTGGTTATAAAACGTACTTTAGTAGTCGGAATGACGTACATAAGTAGTTTTGTTTTCTTCTTATTCTGTGTTGTACAAGAAATTATAGACCCCTTAATATAATTAATATAAAAAATATATAAATAAGGGCTGTGAAAATGAATGAACTTATATCGTCTAATCAAGGAACCCTAGAGTACTCAAAAAAGCTCAATAGCGAATTATTGCAGCCTAACCAGATTTCTCAAGGATTATACAAATGCAGCCCTCTCGCCAAACAGCTACTTGCTTACGTCATCGCAGACCTGAAAATAATGAAATGGTCAAATTTAAATATAGAAACATACGAGACTTCATTTAAAACATCAGAATTCGTAAAAGCTTTAGGAAAATCAAGAATAGGTTCCAAACAAAAAGACTTAATAAAATCCGCTCTTGTCGAGCTTCAAAAATCATATATCGCAATCGATACAGGCAAAAAATTTGAGACTTTCAGCTGGGTCACACATGCGGTTTTTTCGGATGTTGACCACAGGATAAATATTGAAATCAATCACCATTTGGGACAAGCACTTGTTGAATACAAGCACGGCTTCACGACCTTGCAGCTGATTGAGCTTGGTCGCTTACAAAGTTTCTATGCGATGCGTTACTATGAAATAGCCTTTTCTTGGATTGGAAAAAAGGGTAAAGACGGGAATAAAAAAGGAACCTGGTATTTTGAGTATACGGTAGAAGAGCTCCGTAAAACTTTTCAGCTCGGCGACAACGAATACTCAGGCCGCATGACGAACTTTATAACAAAAGTCGTGAAAAATCCGTTGGATGAAGTTAACCAAAAAACGAACCTCACTATAAATTTTGATAAAATCAAAGACGGTAAAAATATCGTAGGATTCAGATTCAACTGCTCTGAAAAAACTGAACCGTTGAAAATAACGAAAAGAACTTCTAAAGGGGATATCGACGAAATCAAGATTATCAACGAAGAACAAGCCGAGCTTGAGTATTTCAAGACACGATACCCGGAAGAATTTGAGGAAGCTTTGCTTCTCGTAAAACAGCAGAATGAACTTCCTTTTGGAGCTGTTTTTGAGGTGGCAAACGAACACAAAGCTATTGAGATAATGAAAAAACAGGGTTTGAAATAACTACTAAAGTACGTTTTTTCAAACGGATCATACAGCTACCAAAGTACGCACATTATTCAATAAGAGTACTGACTTATTTAATAGAAAGAAAATCAAATAATTGTTGCTTTTCCGGACTAAAAACCTAAATAACTACCAAAGTACGCAATCAGAAAAAGATGTTATGGCTTATATAACTACCAAAGTACGCTTGCTTTTTTGTCCTATATAACTCCCTAGGTACGCCAAAAGATGTCAAATACTGGGGATATGACTACCAAAGTACGAAAAAAGACGGATTTTTGTCACTTACAGCTACCGAAGTACGAAAATATACAGCTACCAAAGTACGCATAATAACTACCATTTTTGCATTTTTTCGATAATTTTGTTAGCATGTATGTGAGGTGAAAACGACTAAAGGATTGTGTAAAATTTACTTTGCAATTTCGATTTTATGAAATGTTCCGTTGAAAAGAAAATACGGAGAAGGGTAGGGGAGAGCGAAAATTTTTTTCGACAAGTATGGCGGTAGTTCGCTGACATTATAGTGGAGGCAATTATGAAAGATTTAACTTCTACTGATGTTGAACAGCTTAAACAAGAATATGGCAGTGGGCGTGAAGCTTTTAAGCAGCGTCTTTTGGCTGATCCAGAGTTTGCTTTTGCTTTTGTTGAGATCTTATTGGTTATGTGTGGGTTTGAACCAGTAAAGAAAAATGATTAACTTGTATGTTCTGCCAGACAAGGCAGACCTTTGTACTTGTTAGAAGGACATTGTCAGGGAAAGGGTAGGGTAGTGCCCGGAGATTTTATATAGAAGATTAATCTAACACCCCGGTTCTTTACAAAAGGTGTTAGTAGGTGTTAGCATGGTAATACGAGGTACTTATGGCTGAATCAATAGAAGAAATAGAAAAGAGAATACAGGCATTGCCGCGAGGAACGATCGTTACCAAGAATATTGACGGCAAGCCATATTTTTATCAGCAATACAAAGAGAATAAAAAAACGGTAAGCAATTTTCTATCGAATGATGAGGCTGAAAAAATGCGGCATCTGATTGAGGAGCGCCGTGAATTACAAAAGAAACTTCGTGAAATGAAAAAAAATCTTCCTTCAGTAGAAATGCTAGATGACAGTGCCAGTTTTATAATGAATGCCATAACTGGAGCCGGGCTTCTGGAGATGGCAGAAACCGCCAAAGGCTTTAAGAAGCGTGACTGTTACGATAAGATTGCTTCATATCTGTACGGGAAACCTGCTGATAAAGTCTGCCTCGTTTATGGTCTTCGCCGGACCGGAAAAACGACTCTGCTCAAACAGCTTATTCTGGATATGAAAGATGAGGACAGAAATCAGACAATCTACATAAAGGCGAGGGCAGGGGAAACAATTGCGGATTTGAACAAGGATATAAAGACTGCCCGCGAAAAGGGAATCAAGTTTCTTCTGATTGATGAGATCACCCTGCTTGAAGACTTTATAGACAATGCTGCTCTTCTTTCAGATGTGTATGCTGTTCAGGGCTTAAAGTTTGTCCTTTCCGGAACGGATTCCCTCGGTTTCTATTTTGCAGAAAGCGAAGAACTGTATGACCGAGCCGTTACGGTTCATACGACATTCATTCCTTATAAAGAACACGCACGTCTTTTAGGAATCACATCGATTGATGAATATATCCGCTACGGAGGAACCCTTAAGGCTGGGGAGCTGGATTTCGATAACGAAGAGCTCAATGTTGAGGAAGCATCGTTCCGTGATGATGAGAGTGCCAGACGTTATATTGATACGGCTATCTGCAAGAATATCCAGCACAGTTTGAGATGCTATCAGAAGGGCCGGTATTTCAGGCATCTTCGGGAATTGTATGATGCTAATGAGCTTACGAACGCTATCAACAGGATTATCGAAGATGAGAACCATGATTTTACAGTGAAGGTCATAACTGATTTGTTTGAAAGCCACGACCTGGGCTCAGCAGCACAACTCCTCCGAAAAGCCCGTGATGAGGACAAGCGGACTGATATACTCGATGAAATTGATGAATCTCAGATTCTTTCTACGCTTAAAAAGATTCTTGAAATAAAAGAAAAAGACAACCAGAAAATCGGCGTAACTGAAACACATGTAACGGAAATCAAGCAGTATCTGAAACGTCTTGATTTAATAGATGATCTGGATATTGAGACTCTTACTGGTAGCGAGAGACGGCTTACATACACAATCTTTACGCAGCCGGGGATGCGATTCTGTCAGGCACAGGCTCTGGTATATTCTTTGATGAAGGATGAACAGATCAGGAATCTTCAAGAGAGAGAAATCAATCTTATTACAGAAAAGATTATAGAAGGCGTTCTGGGGCACATGCTGGAAGACATAGTTATTTATGAAACGAAGCGAGTTTTAATGCCTAAACGCCACGAAAACAAAAAACAGGTTTTCCAGATTCGCTTTGAAGCGGGCGAGTTTGATATGTTGATTTATGATAACCAGTCTAATACCTGCGAGATTTATGAGATAAAACATTCCTTAGAAGCAGTTCCTTATCAATACAGGCATCTGATAAATGAAGATAAAACTGCATTGACTGAAAATCGGTTTGGCAGAATTACAAGGAAATGCGTATTGTATCGTGGAGAAACAATGGAATCAGAAAGCGATGTTCAGTACAAAAATGTTGAGGAATACTTGAATGAGCTTGGGGAAACAAAATGAGCGCGGTGTCCGCCCTTCGATAATGTCGCTTGAAACTTTGTTGCGAATCACCGGCCTCGGTTGAAACAAGTTCTGGTGTGATGCGCCGGTTGTGCAAGGATATTTATCAAAATGTCCGCTCACGCGGATACACAATCAGTCTGCGGTCGGCATGGACGCGGTTCAGCTCGCGGAGTACAGGAGCAGCGGGAAAAACAATTATATCTGCGTCAGGGAATTAGGCGGCAGGAAACTTTTCGTTCCGGAGAAAACAAAAAAAGAAACAGGGCTCTAATTTCCCTGAGTTTTGTGATGCTTCTGGTGGCACTTTTGTATTTTCTTGTGCGCGACAGATTTTTCGCGGAGAAACCGGAGCCTGCTCCCATGGCGGCGGTTCCTGTGCGTCAGGAGCGTGAAAGACATGATGTTTCGTTCTTTATTGCAAACGCGCTTGATGTTTTTTTGTCACAGGATGCAGACGTGTCCTATATAGAGTACACGCAGGAGAAAAAACCGCAGGTTACTGTCC
>JAIKVO010000130.1 GCA_024685655.1 Treponemataceae bacterium | reverse complement strand
ACTGTTTATTTATATGACTGTTCCAATTTCTTTCTTCAAAAAATAAGAGACAAAAACCTTGAACTCCGCAGGCTAGAAATCAAAAAAGCTTTATTCAAGGCTCTTGAATCTGCTTCTATCCCCCTCTTCGGATTGACAGGTTATCTCGTTCTGATGTTTATGGGAGCAGACAGAATCAGTGCGGGGCTTATAACAACAGGAAGTCTCCTTTATGCTTTCCAGCTTCGTCTGGGTGTTATAAGCGCGTCAACAATGATAATAAAAAGCATTACCACGATTTCGGTAAACAAAGCCGGGCTAAAGAGAATAAAGGAATTAACCGGGATAAATGATTCTCTTGTTACTGCAAAGCGTTGTTTACGGCATTCTTTATAATTTCACTTGAAATCGTAGCTCCGCTTATGACATCTACATCAAAGGTGTTTTTTTCTACCATTGTGTTTACAATTTCATCAGCAGGATGCCCTAATCCGCAGTCATGACGAAGCAGTTCAATCTTCTTGATTTTATGATTCTCTACTTCAACAGCTACATCTACAATAACAGGTCCAAGTTCGCTATGTCCATTGTAATTGCCATCTTCGACTTTGTTCATGTCGATTTCAGCATTCTGGATTTTGGCAAGGCTTTTCTTCATTGAAATTGTTAGAGAAATGCAACCAAAGAAAGCAAAACACACAACTACTAAAACAATAATCAAAATCTTTTTCATTTATTTTATCTCAGCGATAATCGGCTCGATGTATTTTTTGTCAGAAATGTCATAAGAGTTTGCAATCATCTTTGCCTGTTCGCGATCGTCTTCTGATGCATCCTTTTTTGAAGCAAGTGCTTTTGCATACATCTTCATCATAAAACGGGAAAAGCCGTTCATGTTTTCGTAGTTAAGTCCGCCCGGGCAGTAGAATAGTTTTACAAGCTTCTTTTCATCTTCGGTGAAAATCTTAGCCAGTGCTTCAGGAACCATAGGACTTTCTGCAGGACTTGCTCCAACTGCAAATACAATAAGTTTTTTGCCGGCATCTGCCAGTGCTGGCATCTGTTTTTTGAACCAAGGCAGTTTTGTAATTCCGCCTGCCATAAACCAGCTGCCGAACACAATTGCATCATAATCAGAAAGCTTGATTTTGCCGGCCTTCTTCAAAGATACACACTCACAACCTGCAGCTTCGCTAATCCATTCTGCATACAGTTTTGTGAATCCTGTCTGACTGTTGTAAATTACGATTGATTTCATATCATCCTCCTGTGAAATCTACTTGCCGCTTTCAAAAATTGATAGCAGACTTTTGTCCATAATCCTTAAGATTATTTTCCATTTTGGTGATTGTTTTGAAAACACTGAGTATTTCATTCTCCGAAACGCCGGTGTACAAAAGCTGCATGAACTCCTGTTCTTTCTGGGTATAATTTGCAGCGAGCCTTTCGCATTTTTTCGTACGGTGAATGCGCTGTTTTCTTTTGTCGTTTTTGTCCTGGATTAAAACAAGAATTTCTTTTTTGCAGAGACTGTCTAAAAGCTGTTTAACGTTCTGGCGGGTACAGCCCATGCTTTCTGCAAGTTCATTTGCAGTCGGCTCTTCGTCAGGATAAAGATTAAGGCATGCCAAAAGGAAAAACTGCTTGCAGGTTATCTCTTCATAAAACGAATCGCCGACAGTCTGGAGCCGGTTCATAAAAGCGAATAAAAGCCCGAATAGCCCGTACTGAGGTGGCATAACTGACAACACTTCGGCGTTTTTAACCTTCATAATATGCAATATATTGCATATTATCGGAATTGTCAATGGTAAAATTTACGGCTCTTTTTTTGGAGGGGAGCGTTTTATGGGGGCGACTTTTTGAGGGTGCTTCTTTGTGACGGATGGGGATTGCTTTACAGATTTCGCGGTCGCTAAAACAAGTCTAACATTGAATCGAGGTATATCGATTCACGCACCTCAAGCTGATGCTCGGGCTTTGTTAAATAATAAAGCAGAAATTCCAGAACCATTGCGCTACCAAGCCCGCGCCCCTCAATTTTGAAGTTCGAAAAGCCCATTGGCAAATAAGTCGCCTGAATGTCCTCAATCCCGATAAAAGCCGGATTTTTCATTGCGCGGGAAAAACGGTAACCGCCAGCAGAATCAGGGGATGCGCATTTGTGGTCAGGAACATCGATGCCGAGGTTCTTGCGGCTAACGTTCTCGTAGCATTCTTTCCGCGCTTTGCAGTTAAAGTCGCAGCATTCGTTGCAAAGAAACTCTACTTTGTTTTTTTGCGCGGCGGAAAGCTCGGCAAGTTTTTCGAATGCTTTGTTCAGGCGAAAATCAGGCACAACGAACCGAAACTCTGCGCGGTTCAGTTCTACGCGGAAGTCTTCAAAGTCCGTAAGAACTTTTGTTGTCGAGGAAACAAGATACAGGTCCGGGTACTTTGATTTAAGATATTCCGCGAGCAAATCGGAATGGACAATCACGCCGTTTTGTGGTGTGAAGGGATGCGTTGTGCCATTTTGCGGCTCTCGCAATCCAGCAGTTCCACCGTGCTGAGAGCCGCTTGCCTCGGCAGTCGTTGTGCCGAACAAACTGCAAAGCGCGTTGCACTTTTTGTCAGATAGATGCTCCGCTTTCAAAAGCGAATTGCTGAACGTAAGCCGCGCAGAAATGCCGTATTCGTTCATCAGAGCAAGAACGTCATGAACATCCGCATCGCCAAAAGCTGCCCTGCCGCCGCCCCAAAGGCAGTCTTGCGGCGCACCATAAATCGATGCAATGTCGCACCAGTCGTAAAACCAATCCCTATGTTCGCGGAAAAGCGGCAGGAACACTTTGTAAAGCTCGTAAAACTCAAAAAGTCCCGGCAAGTGATAATGTGCGACAAGCATTTTTTCATAATCAGTTTGGGTGCTCATTGCGCGGCTACCTGATTTTTAAATGCTTCTAGCGCGGCATATTCGCGCTTGTACAATCCGTAAACAGCAATATCTGTCTTACGATACTGCTCATATTTTCCAAAGATTTCCAAAGCCTCATCAAGTGGTATCCACTCACAAACACAGCCGGCTTGTTTTTCACCTTCGGTCAGACTCACCTTGCCGGTATCTTCAATGAGCTCGCACACAAAATAATGATTTATATGCTTCCAGACATCAAATAATTCTTCAATCTCAAGAAAAATCTGCCCGACACGGACTTTCATTCCGGTTTCTTCGAGCATTTCCCGCTCACAGCATTGTTCAAGCGTCTCGCCTTTTTCTACCCCACCACCGGGAATTATGTATTTGTTCTCTTTCGATTCAAGGACCAAAAGAATCTTTCCGTCATGGACAAGGATTCCCCTGCACGCGTGGCGCAAAATATCGACATGGCCCTTATAATCATCATTTATCAATTGAATGCTGTTCATATCTCTTAAATTAATCCGTTAGAAACCAGAAAAGTTTCCGGGGTTTGAACAATAACCGCCGCATTTTTGTAATCACGCAAATTGCGGGTCAGAATAACATTAATCCCATGTTCGAGCGACGTGTAATATTGGATTGCATCCTCAAAATCCGTAAAATCTGAGTTGAGTGCCTTGTCAACAACAGCTTCCGATGAATCAATTACGTGAAGCAAAATACGCAGTTTTCTCAGTGCCGATTTTGCGCCGTCGTTCCCAAGCTGCTTGCGGAGAATATAAAAAGTATTCGCAAAAATCAGCGGAGTAGTGTACAGTTCCAGTTTTTTTAATTCCGCGAACGTGAAAAGAACCGCAGAACAATGAAAATGCTGAATGCGTTCTGCAAGCAAATCCAGAATCACATCCGTATCAACAAAGACTTTATTCATATTTGTCTTCCAAATAAGATATGTAGTCAGATTTGTAGTCGTAGTTTTCATCCAGATGAATGATTCCAGAAAGTTCGTTCACAAGCGGACTGTATACAAATTGCGAAGGTTGTTTGTTGAGCGTAAGGCTGTCGAAAAAATCTTCGACTATTGAAGAAAGTGAGGTTCCGATTGCGGATACATATTCTTTTGCCCTGGAAATTGAACGATCTTTGAGTTTTAAAGTTAATTTTGCGTCCATAGCCACCTCTCGTACGTACAAAATAATACAATTTATACGTATTGTCAATTAAAAAATTATTCCTTTTTACAACCCTATCTCTTTATATATCCTTTCGATAACTGGTGACTTATGCGCTATGTATTTTTCGATGTCATACGGATAAAGCGCGGCTCCCTCTTCTTTTATGCGGCTGTATTCTCTCACATCTTTTGGGTTAGACCTCAGATAATCCCTAAAAGCAATGTGCCGCTTAAGTTCTGGGGAATCTTCCGAGCAAACATACAGATGATGACGCTTCAAATGCTCTTTTCCGTCATACTTGAACGCCTCTCGCCCGACAATGCCAAGATTTCCTTCATGCCTGTAACCAATTTTGCCGAGCGCAGAAACCACTTCATCAAACACAGAATAATCTTTTATAACAATATCGATGTCGATAATCGGTTTTGCAGAAAGCCCCGGGACGGATGTGCTACCCACATGCTCAATCCGCAAGGCAAGCTCGCCAAGTGCATCCTGAAGTTCTGCTTTTATATCAATAAAGTTCTGTTTCCAGCCTTCATCATAAGGCTCAACTACAACGTGTTTTGTTACCATAGTCTTTGCCTCTTACCTTCTTTCAAGTGATTTACATAGTGCCGCCATCTCTTTTTCCAGCAGTCTGAAAACATTTGCAACCAAAAAACCGTCCGCTACGGCGTGATTCAACCGGACACTTACCGGCATCATCAGCCTGCCGTTTTCTTCTCGATATTTTCCCCAGTTGACAATCGGCGCAAAATGAAGATATCCGTCCGGCAACTCGATATTCAGCGAATCATAGGAAAGCCACGAAATATATGACGCATCGAACCAATTGGGGTGATTCGCCATATCAAGTCCGTATTCTTTTGATTTTTTAGCATTCTCCACATCATTCAAGGCATTCTTGTAAAATTCGCCATAATTCTCTGAATAGATTGTATAAACCGGAGTGCAAGTTTCTGACTCCTCATGAAAAACATACTGTATTGGATTTATGGAGTCATAACAGATTAGCTCTTCTGTTTGCCATAAATACCCCATTTTGTAGTCATCCCTGGAATTCAGAACTTTTGAAAGCACATACAAAAAATTGATATAAAACTTTGTTCCTGTTTTTTTGGAGTAAATCACCAAATCAGTAACATCGACCCGCGCGGTCATAGATGTTGAGCATTTGCAGTCTTCCGTAAAATGGCGGAAAACACCGCTTCTATAGTATTTTTCTTTGTCTATGACTTTGTAACTCATATTCATTCTCCATGGGATGATCTGTTTTGCGATTTGATTTTCGGAGCCGGAAGTTCATCGTACATAGCTTCCAGTAATTCACACAAAAACTCTTTGTTGTCCACGTCATCAACAAGGAGCATTTCTTTCGCGCCCTCGTAGGGAAGTTCCATCTGGGCATTCGGCAGCTTTTCCTTGGCTGACTTCAC
>JAIKVO010000246.1 GCA_024685655.1 Treponemataceae bacterium | reverse complement strand
GCTTTGGAAAGGCGGTAGATTATGGATAAGAAGAGAGTAATCAAGTTTGTCGGCATCACCTATGTGATCGCTTGGACTTTGCAGATCATCGGATCGCTTTATGCGGTTAATAATCCCGGGATGACGGGGACTATGGTGTTCCAAGGATGCCTGGCAGTTTGTATGTTGAACGATGCACCATTTTTGGAGTATCATTCAAGATGAGAATACTCAATAAATAAGTCCTTAACTGTTTCTGTATCACCATTTGAGGAAGAGTATAAATATGAAATCTCTGTTCCGTTATCACAGTTAAACGGTTTAGTAGAAATCATGTGCGTTATTGTAGCTAACGAAGAAATCGTTGATTTTCAAGATAACAACATCAGTGACATTTTTGAAGGCAACACTATAAATTTCCCTTCACACGCAACTGTGGGATTTACCGATACAACAGAATTCAATGTTGTAAAAAAATTGGATATGAATGGAGATATTCCTTCCATTTTCTCAATTACCGCAAACGATAATGAAGAACAAAACAATATTGAGGTTAACTTCTATGGAGATCAGATAGTTATTTATCTTCCAAGAAATGAGTTCGCTATTTACGAAGAGTACAAAGGAACCGGTATTCGAGTAAAACAAATGATGATCATAATCCCAGCACTAACTGAGATAATTGATAGAATTAGGACTAATGCAGGAGATTTTGACAGTTTTCAATGGTATGCCTTTTTAGAAGAAGCTGTGATAAAAAAGGGGTATATATCGGGTTTTGAAGACGAAACTTTCCAAAACAAAGACAGCATGTTGCTAGCCCAAGAACTGTTAGGGGATGTAGCTAAAGATGCTTTTGCAGAATTCGATAACATGAACAAAGATAAAGATTAACGGGGGTTATATCCATGAAACTAGAAATCATGTGATCGGATGCAGTCGCTTATGTTAAGAAAAACATAGATACTTTGCTTGTTCATTACAACAAAGGTGAAGATCCAAAAGTTTGGTTATCTGAAGCCATTGGTTCCCCGGCTTTTCAGACTGTAGATGCTTTAGAATTTGAAGATTTTACTCTTTGCACCGATGAAGAAAAGCCAGCATCTACTGATGTAATAAACATAAAACTATTCTACACAAGAGAAACATGTGTCTGAAGCCAATGAAAGCATTGATTTTATTAGATATTACTAACAGGAACGAGCATTGGCCTTCCGCCTCAAAGGCGGAAGGCAGATGCTGCCTGAAAAATGAACACCTAATAAACTCGGGCTTTTGCGGAATCTTCAACCATCTTCAACCACTCTCAGGGCATGAAAAAAGGGCTTCGGAAAATCCCGAAAGCCCTGATTTTACTTGGTGATCGTGGCCGGATTCGAACCGGCGGCCTTTCGCTTAGGAGGGGAGAAACTACTCTAAAACGTAGAAAGGAAAGGCATTTCGGGGCCGCTCTCTCCTTCTCATCCGTTCTTCAGCAGCCAGTTCAGCCGAAAAATCCATCCATTATTCGTCTTTTTTGAACCATTTTTCACGGTTTTCTTCTTCAGAACCGACGCCTCTTTTCGTCTTGCTTATCGTTAAACAATAAACAGGCTCGATTTTTCAAGTTTTTACCCCGTTTTTTCAGCCAGATTTCAGCCGAGTTTCAGCCAAAAGCGGTGTCCATTTTATTTAATTATGTTTCCCGATTAGATGTTTTTGATGACTATTAACAAAATCACACAATTCTCTTCATCATAAAACCAAGCAATATAGTATTACTTATTCTGTTTTTTTATAATCGGATTTGGAATTGAAAATGTTTTCTGACGAAATACTGTTTTTATATCCACACTGGGTACATTTCCAAACATAATGATGATCACTAAAACCCGGTTGAAAATTCAAATATGCATCACACCTATCGCAAAACCAATCAATTCCAGGAAATCTCTGAGCCATATTCTTAAACTCCTAATGATTGCGGATTATTTCTTCTTATTTTCTTTGCGTATTGTTCCAATGAGTTTGTCGCTACGTGTATCTCTTCCGTCTTTGTTTCTGATAGTTCCAGCTGGAAGATTGTGTTTCTTTTCAAAAGCACCAACTGTACAATCACTTCTTGTCTTTCTTGCCATATAAAACCTCCTGCTGTGCAAATTCCGCTTCGACGGAATGCTGTCTCCGCTAACGGCGGCATGGCCATTCCGGTGCGAACGGCATGAGTTTCCGCTTCTAACGGCATAGATTTCTAAACGTGATATAGTCTTTTCTGCAGCATGTAGGCTGCAGAAA
>JAIKVO010000229.1 GCA_024685655.1 Treponemataceae bacterium | reverse complement strand
AACAATGACAATCATGATTCCGAGCAGCAACTTGTCTTCTTGATTTTTCTTCTGCAGTTTCCAAGCCCCGCTCAAAACAGCACCGAGTATCAAAAAGATACCCAGCATATCGGCCATGTATATTTCAAGCAAGCTGTATTTAAGCATAATGCTTCACCCATTCACAATATAAGGAATTTATAATATTTTTTTCACATTCGTTAAAAAAGACATTTTTTTTTACCATGCTTTACATAAAAAAGTCCACATTTCTGCAGAAAACAACAATCACTTTTTTGCAACCGATTAAAAAAAGCAATAAGAGATTTAACCTTACCCGTATGTTTTTTACAAAATCGTGAAACAACCTTGAGAATTTACTATCCGTTTGAGGCTTCAGCCCTTAGTGTGGCCGAGGGCTTGCAGAAAAAGGTTGAAACTGTTGAAGTGACAAAAAATTCGAATATTTTGGAAGTTTCGTTTTCGGACCGCTATCCAGACCGTGCTGCCAATGTGCTGAACGCCATCGCCCAAATGTATGTTCGTCAGAATGTCGAGATGCGCAGTGCCGAAGCCGAAAAATCCCTGGAATTTCTTGAAGAGCAGCTGCCGTCTATCAAGGAAAAACTGGATTCTGCACAACGTCTGTTGAAAAATTACCGTAACAGGGTCGGGACTGTAGACCTCGGCGCCGAAGCACAAGGAACGCTTAAACGTCAGGTTGAATTGAAAACGCAGTTGCTTACCTTGCAGCAAGAATATCAAGAAAAGGCGCGCTTGTTTAAGGATAATCACCCCGCAATGCAGGCGATTCAACAGCAACAACAAAGGCTGAACCGCGAAATTGCAAAAGAAGAGGGCAAAACCAAAAAGTTGCCTACAACCCAGCAAGATGTGCTGAAGTTGCAACAGGATGTAGAAATTAATAACCAGTTGTACACGTCCGTTTTGAACAACATCCAGCAGCTCCGTGTGGTGCGTGCCAGCGAAATCGGCAACGTGCGCATTGTGGACCCGGCGTTCGTTCACGAAAAGCCGTCTAAGCCGAACCGCAAAAAATTTGTGCTTGCCGGTTTGGGGGGCGGTTTTGCTTTCGGCCTGATTTTGGTTTATCTGCTGTATAGCCTGCGCAATCGCGGTGTTGGTTTCTCTTCCGCAATCGAGCGTGAAACAGGCGTGAGTGTTTATGCGAAAATTCCAAAGACCCACATGAGCCACAAGCTTCCCGGTATAAACGAAAAACGGTTCATTTTGGCCAAGGCCGATCCCGAGGACCTTGCGGTCGAAAAAATCCGCACGCTCCGTACCGCACTGGAATTCTCGTTCATCGATGAGGGTGGTCGCGTGTTGATGGTGACGGGTATCGCTCCCGGTGCGGGCAAGAGTTTTGTCTCGTTGAACCTTACTTACCTTTTTGCCAAGCAAGAAAAACGCGTGCTATTTATCGATGCCGACCTTCGCAAATCAAGGCTTTCACACAAGCACGAAAAAGGAGTATCCGATGTTATCTCCAAGACAACAGACTTGGAAAGCGTTGTTATCGATTTAGGCGATGGAACTTATTTCTTACCGAACGGTTCGCATGTCGCAAATCCAGGCGAAATGCTTTCATCCAAAGCTTTTGCAGAACTGGTTCAAGAATGCCGCCAAAAGTACGATATCGTCGTTATTGACACACCGCCTTGTTCCTTGGTTTCAGACGCTCAGGCTATTGCAAAACTAGTCGATTTCGGCTTGATAGTCATCGAATACAAGAAGCATTCCATGGAAAACATTCAGGAAATCATAGACCAGCTGAACATAGCTAAACTAGAGAAAAAAGCCATCGTGCTCAACCAGTGCTTACACGACGGCAGTTCCCACGGTTATGGTTATGGCTACGGTTACGGATATGGGTACCGGTACCGATATAGCGATGAAAAGAAAAATTAGAAAACGACTTAAAATGTAATCCTTCCAATCCCTTACGGCTACTGGCTTTGAGGGATTTTTTCATAATTCAGAGCGTTCTAACAAGACTTCAATCGCCTAACCCAGAACTCGCTCTAAACGGCATCGCAAGTAAAAGCACGACAGCGGCAAATCCTGCAAAACCAAGCAATACCCCCGCCCCTCTCCAAGCAGCCTGTCTAAATTTCTGCTCCCTGTTCTTTTGTGCTATATCTGCCGCCATTTTCGATAGCGAATCCTGAAGTATTGCAGGATATTCCTGTTTCAAAGAATCCGCTATGGCCTGTTTTACAGAATCCCGAGTTTCCTCTTTATTTTCATGGTATATAGCTTTACCACTAGCATAAAATATCGGTACAGACGCACCAACACACAACGCCGGGGTGACATAAGCACAACTCGACAGCATCATCAAAACGATTAATAAAAGAGCTATTAAACGCATGTAAATTAGATTGTCCTTAAATAATAAAAATTATTTTACTTACAGAAACATACAAATTAAATAAATCCCATTCAAAAAAAACATCCCGACTTATTCATCCGATATGCCGTAAACCTTCTTCATGGCCTCCACAACTTCAGGAAAGATGTGCTCGTTGACATAGAAGCATTGTTTATTTTTGCGGAAAACAAATATTTTTCCACCAAAAGCATCGTTTTCAATCTTGTATAGTTCGTCATTATCAAAGGTAAATGTAAACTCATCAGAACGAGTGCATATTACAAATTTGTCCTTATACCATTTGATTTCACACACGCTGTTTCCTGAATAAAAAACATCAACAATAATTGAAATGGCACCGAAGAAAAAAAATAGTCCGACAAGAGAAAATTTTCCTTCAGCCGCAAAAAAGATGATGGCCCCCAAAATAGCCATGAACAAAGCACCAATATAACACAAAGAAGTAAAAATTGCAGAACCAAACTTTCGCGGAGACTCAAACGTAACGCAATCTTCCTCTTTTTCCTCACTGGGAGAAACATCGCCAGCCGGATTCCGTTCCTCAACCGGTTTCGGAGCCCCGCACCACGGGCAGCAAGACTCGTAATAATCGAACTTTTCTCCACACTTCGGACAAATCATTTTTGGAGAGATCCTTTTTAACAGCAAAATACAAAAATTTACAAGCAGAACCTCTTAAACCACATTTGGAATACAGGATCACTGATAAACAAACCCGATTCCCGCATTTCTATCAAATCGCGATCAATGAGGATTTTCTTTACTTTAGAAATATTTGATTTTGTTCCCAAGCGAAATTCTTCCATAACATTCTTT
>JAIKVO010000201.1 GCA_024685655.1 Treponemataceae bacterium | reverse complement strand
ACGATACGAAAGGACTTGCGGCTGCCCTTAACGAAGTTAAACATTTGATTACGGGTGTGCGCGGCAACTGCGACAGCGAGGTTGACCAGATGATGCTGGAGTTTCCGGTGCTCGCACCGTATACGACGGTTCTTGTGCCGGGTTCGGCGGTGGAGTGCGGCATGGGCGCGAAAAGTGGCGCGAAGACTCTCGGTTCCGGCGCGGATGCCAGCTGTCCCAGTGCTGTGCGGCGCATTTTCGTGCATCACGGGCATCTTATGACAGCAGAAGAGGCGGCGCGTCTTAATCCGGTGGGAACGGTAATCGTTTCAGGGCATACGCACGTTCCTGTTCTGGAGCGATTTTCGCTGCGTGACGCGCAAACAGGTGCACCGGAGCAACCGACTGTGGTGTGTGCGCCGACTGTTGAGTGCGGTGTAAAAAATGCCGATGCCGCCAATTCGTCTGAAAGCTGCGCCTCTAGCTCGTTTGAAGGTGCCCGCGCTGCCGACTACATTGCGCTGAATCCCGGTTCAATCTCCATCCCGAAAGGCGGCTCCGAGCCCGGCTACGCAGTTATCGAAGTTGCCGCGCACGGTATGGAAATCCGCCTTTGCACGCTTGGCGGTAAGGTTCTAAAAATACTTGAAAGTAGCTGATACAGCTAACTCTACGCCCTGCTGAAACTCACCGAGCCTGTGCGCGTTGTTGAAAACGAACGTGTACACGAACTGCGCGTCAAACGAGATATATTGGTTCAAAGTGTACGAGCCGTTCAGCGCGATGTCGTGCCTGTATTCGAGCGTGCCAGAAAGCCATGAGTTACGGGCTTCTGCTATGCAGTCCTCTATTGTTAGCGTTGTGTTTAGTAAACCGTGTGATATAGCTTCGCTTTTAACTGCCGGATAGTAAGCATAATATGTTTTGCCGCTATCGGGATCTGTAAACTGCCAGCGAGAATCTGTGAATGTGTCGAATCCTTTTTCTCCGTGCATTGCGAATATATAGCTCAGGTTGATTGACCAGCTTCCTGCATTTTTGCATGTTACGCCTGTTTGGAACGCAAGGCAGTCAGGCCCGAACGGTGTTCCTATCCAGGAGTTTATTACGCCACCAGAATATTCAGTGACCTTTTTCCTTTGCCTGAAAAGGGAACTTTCCGGGCTGTGCTTAATGTAAAGGAAAGGCATGGTATATATCGATTCGAGATTTAGCTTCCACATTCTGTTGTTGCTGCCAGAAAGGAGTAATTCTGCGCCAGCTTGGAAGCCCAATGCGTTGGGGAGCAGTTTTCCGTACAATGATTCAAGCTCAGAAGGTACTTGAATCTCATCTTGTGCCAATAAGAAATAAGTTCGAAGGTTTTTGCATGGAACGAATTCTGCTGACAACCCAAGATACGCACAGTATTTCAGCTCAGCTCTGTATGTGTCAGGAAGAACGGTCTGCTTGTATTCATCTGCAGGGCGGAAGCTGTGTATAAGCATAAACGGATTGAGATAGCGTATTTCAAAGTGGCTTACTGCCATTCCTCCTTCTATTATGGAGAATTTCAAGTTGTCGAACGGCCGTATTTCCGCATGGTGAAGATACAAGAAACGGTTATAGTCAACTTGCGAAACATCGAGTACGTACGAGAATCTGTTTGAGTAAATGTTAAGCTCGGTGTATGCTGTTGTCTCGAACGTCCTGTTGTAGATAATGCTTCCTGTCTGTGTTTTTCCTATGGTGTGGCCTGTTGTTGCGATATGAAAGCTCAAACCCCAGTTATCCTTGAAGAAACCTGTGCTTCCGTACGTGAATTTCGGCAGTAGAAAATCTGAGTCCGTAGCTTTCATTGGGAAATTGAACCAGTTTTTTTCGCTTCTGGCTGCATCTAGGTTTTTGCCGTAATAAAAATCGGACTCCATCGTGATTAAATCTTCGAAACCAAACAAGATAGGAAGTGTCGCGAAATTGTCCGTAAAATAAGGATCCGAACGGAATGTGTACCAACTTATATCTTTATTTGTTTTGAAATATGCTTCCGGAGTTAATTGTATTTCTGCACCTAATTTTAGGAAATCATCTTCATTATTTGCGTTTTGTGATATTTGGGAATCATCGGAGTTCTTGTTTTTTTGCAGCGAATCAAAGAAATCCCATGTTTTTTTGCCTTTATCGGAACTTTCATATAGGAAATCGTATGTTTGCTTATAGATGTGCATTGTCGATGAATCGAGTTCTGATGTATCTATCTGTTTTAGAAGAAATTTAAGTTCACCTACAGTGATTGGGAACGTGTTTCCGGGACATGTTTTTCCTGATTTTGTGTAGAGTGAATAAATTGCATCATAAACCCAATGGTCACTTTTTATGATTTGAGTGTCGTTTAGTGTCGCAGCCGGAATGCTTGTGCAGAACAATGTAAAAAACATGATTGCAGCGTAGATGAGTTTATTTTTTCTCATAAAAGCCTCTTTTTCTATGATGGGAATAGTTCGGAAACAAGTATGTCTCATGACCGTCTGTATTATACTGAAATGATGTATCAAGTCGCAAGCCCGATGCACAGCCCCCTTCATGCCAATGAAAAAAATCCGTACGCAATGTATGTTCATCGCATTGCACTATTCAGAATTTGCGATATACTTAATCGCATGATAAATAGAGATAAAAAAATTGCGAAGATTCGCTTCTCCTGTTTTTTCAGGTTGATTGTTACATTGTGTGTCATATTGTGTGCTGTGCCGCTCACAAGTTGCCGCAAAAAGGCGCAGGAGCAGCAGTCGCTCGTGGTATACAGTCCGCATCCTGTTGAGTTTATAACGGAGCTTGTCCGGAATTTCGAGAACGACACCGGCATTCATGTAGAGGCGGTGCAGAAAGGAACTGGCGAGATTTTGAGCAACCTTGCGCTTGATCAGGATTCTCCTGCTTGCGATGTCATGTGGGGCGGTTCTCTTTCTTCGGTTGCGGCTGCGGAAAATCTTTTTGAGCCGTACACCACACCGAACGAGGATTTTTTTCAAAGTGCGTACAAAAATACGGAAGGCGTTTTTACCCGGTTTTCCGATGTGCCCAGTGTTTTTATGGTGAACAGGAATCTTGCGGGAAACTTGGAGATTTCCGGTTACTACGACTTGCTCCGCCCGGAGCTGAAAGGACGCATTGCATTCGCTGACCCGAATCTTTCTTCTTCGTCCTGGGAGCATGTTCTTAATATGGTTTATGCGACGGGTGGCGGTGATGAGGAAAAAGGCTGGGAGTATGTGCGCCGGTTGTGCGAGAATCTTGACGGCAAGCTTTTGTCCGGCTCGAAGAAAGTGTATGAGGGAGTTTCTGACGGAACATTTGTGGTGGGGCTTACGTTCGAGGAAGGCGGCGCGAACTATGCGGAGACTGACGACAATATATCGCTTGTATATATGAAAGAAGGCGTTGTTTTTATGCCGGATGGTGTTTATATCGTGAAAGGAACGTCGCATTTGGAGCAAGCTCAGATATTCGTGGATTACATGACAGGCAAAAATGTTCAGACGTATATTGCGAAAGTGCTTAACCGCCGCTCCGTCAGAAACGATGTTGGAATAAAGCCGTATCTTGTTTCCAAGGATGCAGTGAAGGAAATACGTGTCGATTATAAAACGGCTGGCGATTTGAAAAATGACTGGCTCTCGCGATTCGCCGAGATATGGAATTCACTGCAATGAAAAAAAAATCTCTAAAATC
>JAIKVO010000125.1 GCA_024685655.1 Treponemataceae bacterium | reverse complement strand
CATTTTAACAGAAATTGCAGATTACAAAAGCAAAATTTCACGCTACTTATCGTAGCATTGCTGATTTGTGGGTGTGTAGGCGGCCGTAGTGGTGCGGTGCCGGACGGTCGGTTACACCGATCTCGCGATATACAGGAATTTTAGAATTCAGCATCTGCTAAATATCTTTTCAATAAAAATGCACAGAAATATGGGAATGTGTGAATATTGTTCTCAAAGCCAATATTCCCTTGTACAAGCTTTATTCCTGTTGTGATATCTGGATATGATTCGCTTTTTATGAGGGTCGAGAGAGATTTTGCTTTTCCGTTTGTGGCTTTAACCTCCAGTGGAACCAGAGATTTTTTTGTGCGTACAAAAAAATCTTCCTCCAATGTTGAGTTTTCTCTCTTATAATAGAACAATTCATATCCCTGCTTACTTAGGGCTTCTGCTATTACGTTTTCGTACAAAGCTCCTTTGTAAATATTCATGTTCTTATTGGAGCGTAAATCATCCTGAGTTTCTTCATCAAGGTTGGCAACCAACAGACCTGTATCGCGGAAATAGATTTTATATTTATCGTCTTCGTAATTACCTTTGAGCGGCAAATTTGGAGCGTGAAGACAATGGCATATATTTATCATACCTGCATCAGAAAGCCATTCGATGCAGCCCCAATAATCCTTGAACTTTGCACCATGTGCTACTTTTGAAATTTGAAACTTTTTATTTTCTTTTGCAAGCTGAACAGGAATATGGTTAAATACGTTCAGCACGCGTGTTTTATCAATTCCGTCCACATATTTTTTTATATCTTCTTTATAGTCGTTTATTAGTTCTTGTTGAAGAGCAAGGCTTCCCTCGAAAGTTCCTTTTTCTACGAATGAGACGATGACACTCGGCATTCCGCCTAAAATGCAGTAATCAAGAAACAGTTCGTTAAAAGTATTTATTGTCGTCTGATTGAACGGCTCTGCACTTTTCATGTGTATGAGCAAATCGTTTGCTATTTCCTCTTCATATCCTTTTGCCCATAAAAATTCTTCGAAATCAAATGACTGCATGGCGTATTCGGTTTTGTAGCCTACGCTGTTGCTCTGAATTTTCTTGTAATTAATTCCGAGCATTGAGCCGCTGCATATTACGTCATATTTTGCATTCATACAAAATGATTTCAAACTTGTTGCTATTTCTGGATAATCCTGAATTTCATCGAAAAGGATGAGAGTTTTCTTCTCAACAAATTTCTTTGATGGGTCTATTCGTGAGATGTTTTTTATAATTTGCTCGGCTTCGTATCCATCTTCGCATATTGTCATAAATTTTGTTTCTAGCGCGAAGTTTATGTTTACGAAATTTTCATAAGTTTCGGCAAAATGAACAATGGACTTTGTTTTACCGATTTGGCGTGCTCCTTTTACAATCAACGGTTTTTTGTCGTTGGAGCTTTTCCATGAGATAAGAAAATTATCAATTTTACGTCTTAAGTACATATCAGTATTATATCACATATTATAATAAAATGGCTAAAACATGAGCGAATTTTTAAAGAAATTTACTAAAACATGAGCGAATATTTAAGAATTTTTACTAAAACATGAGTGAATCGTCATTCTTTTACCTTTTTTGTTTTTTATGATAGAATTATCTCATGGCTTTTGTAAAAAACTTGTTCGACAAAAACTTTTTGGAGTACGCCAGCTACGTTATCCGCGACAGGGCGATTCCTGAGCTTGAGGACGGCTTGAAGCCGGTTCAGCGGCGTGTTCTTCACACTCTTTTTGAGACTGATGACGGGCGTTTCAACAAAGTTGCGAACGTAGTCGGTCAGTGCATGAAGTATCATCCGCACGGAGACGCGTCAATTTACGGTGCGCTCGTTGTGCTTGCAAATAAAGAGATTTTCATAGAGAAACAGGGAAGCTTCGGTAATATTTTTACGGGCGCGGAAGCCTCGGCTGCGCGATACATTGAATGCCGCCTGCGTCCGCTCGCAAAGGACATTCTTTACAATCCCGGCATTACGAACTACGTTCCGAGCTACGACGGACGCAACAAAGAGCCTGTGGTTTTCCGCGCGAAACTGCCGCTCGCCCTGCTTTTGGGCGCGGAAGGAATTGCCGTCGGTATGTCTACCAAGATTCCGCCATACAACTTGCGCGAGGTGATTGAGGCAGAGAAAGCGTGTCTTAACGGCGAGCCGTTCACGTTGTACCCGGATTTCCCGACAGGCGGAATTATCGATGTGTCTGAATACAACGACGGCACCGGCAAGATAATAAGCCGCGCCAAGCTCGATGTTTCAGACCCTAAGCGCATCGTCATAACGGAGCTTCCTGCTGACACCACGACAGAGACGCTGATTGACTCCATAGAAACAGCCGCAAAAGCCGGAAAGCTTAAGTTTTCTTCTATAACTGATCTTACAGCGGCGAAAGTCGAGATTGAGATAAAGCTGCAGCGCGGCGTTTACGCGCAGGATGTCGTGGACGCGCTTTATGCCTACACGAAATGCGAGCAGACTGTTGCGTGCAATATGCTCGTCATAAAGGATAACATGCCTGTCGTTATGACGGCGACGGAGATTATCAAGTATCATTCGGAGAAGCTCAAAGGCATTTTGACTGACGAGCTTAACCTTGAGAAAGCGAACCTTTTGGACAAGCTGCACCTGCGCACGTTGGAGCGCATTTTTATTGAGGAGCGCATTTACAAGTCAATCGAGGAGATGAAGACCGCCGAAGCCGTGAACAAGGCTGTTAAGGACGGGTTTGTTCCGTTTGCGTCTGAGCTTTTGCGCCCCGTTACAGACGAGGATGTTGAGCATCTTTTGAAGATTCCGATTAGGCGCATATCTCTTTACGACATAAATAAAAATCGTGCAGAAGTTAAAGAGATAAACGCGCGGCTCAAACAGATAGAAAAGCTTTTGAAGAACATCGTGGGCTATGCGGTGGCGTGGCTCGACTCTATTCAGGAAAAGGCGACGGCGGCTTTGGGCGAGGATTTTATGAAGCGGAAGACGCTCGTAAAATCGTTCCAGGCTGTTGATGTTAAAGAAGTCGTCAAGCGCGACCTGCCTCTCCGGTACGATGCTAAGACGGGCTACTTGGGCACGGCGGTTTCGTCGGGAACGGAGCTTTTCAAGGTTTCGCCATATGACAGGGTGCTTATTATGCGCAAGACCGGCGTTTACACTGTTTGTGATGTGCCTGAGAAGCTTTTTGTTGACAAAGGCATGTGGTACTGCGGCTTCTCGGACAAGGAAAGTCTTTCCAAGGTGCTTTTCACTGTCATTTTCAAGGATAAAAAGACTCAGTACATGATGATAAAGCGGTGCCGCATCGGTCAGTTCATTTTGAACCGCGATTATTCGATTGTTCCCGACGGCGGCGAAGTGTGCCATATCGACACGAGGGATGCGTTCAGCTTTATAGTGAAGTTCAAGCCGAAGCCGCGTCTTAAGGTCTTGGAAGCGGAATATCATGCCGGCGACTACGAGGAGAAGGGTATAAAGGCGCAGGGCGTAAGGCTTGCGTCAAAAGAGGCGGATAAGGTTGTGCTGGAGAAAAAGCCGGAGCAGCCTGAGCTGTTGTAAAGCGGTTCGCGCGGGTTTGTGAAGTGCGAAGGTTTCTGCATATTGGATGACGCGCGGGTTTGTGGAGTGCGCGGGCTGCGAAAATAGGAGGTATTTAATAAAATGAGACCGATAAATGAAATTCAGAATCAGATAAACGGAACGATACGCAATAATCTTCCGAAGATGGTTATTTCAATAGTTGCACTGCGGTTTCTTTCGACAATCGCGGTGACGCTCATAGCGGCTCCTGTGTCGCTTGTGTTCCTGCTTGATACTGGCTCTATTTTTTCTTCGGTGATGTTGCTTGCTTCGTCGATCTTGTCGGAAATCGTCACCGTATTTTTGATGTACGGCTTTTTCGTCCTTTTGGGTCGTTTTTACCGCGAGGAAAAAGCCGTCATTGGTTATTTGTTCCAGGGTTTCAGGGATTGGAAGCGTATGCTGCTCGTGACGCTTATCATATGCGGCGTGACTCTTGTGCTCGCTTTTGCCACGGCGTTTCCAAGCCTTAAGATTATTCAGCATTACAAAGGCGATGAGATAGAATCACTCGTTTTGGAAGAATTCGCGAACGCAACTAAAGCTGCTGAATCAGTAAATGCGACAGGTAATGCCACGGTTTTGGGCATGGCTTCGGCCTTAGATGCGGCTGTGGGCACGGATGCTACTGACGGTGTGGTTCCAGCGGGTGCGGAAGGGCTTGTTGAGGCTGCTTCTGAACTCGATGTAGTGTCCGCTATCGCTATGCGCATGTATGACGAGTTCATAAACTACCTTCCGTTCTTCCTTATTCCATATTTGGCTCTATTTGTGCTGATTCTTGTGCGCTACGCTTTCGTTTTCCCGATACTGTTCCATGAGCGCGATATTTCTGTTAGGCAGGCAATGCGGAAAAGCCGTTTGCTCCTGAAAGGCATGAATTTCAAGCTTATCTGGTTCTGCCTGCGCTGTTCGCTTTATCCGCTCCTCGCCACTGCCGTCTGTTTTACTGCCACGCTTTTCATCAAAGTCGATTTTTTGCTTACGGTCGTCTCGCTCTTGTTCCAAGTTGCGTTCTATTTCTCTATTATCGTGATAATGCTTTCTGTAAACGCGTTCTATTATGAGTACGCCGACCCGGAGACGCTATGTATATCCTCATCGACAGAACTGGATGTGAACTGACTGTAAAAGGCTCGCGGTTCCTTGCCGAAGTTATTCCGGTGGAAAGCCAGGCAGATGCGCGCGAAGCCCTTAAAAGCCAGAAACAAAAATATGCCGATGCGACTCATGTTGTTCATGCCTTTGTTACGGGGCTTGGCGCGGAAGTTATGGGTATGTCCGATGACGGTGAGCCTGCCGGAACCGCCGGGCGGCCTGTGCTCGATGTGCTTAAGGGGCGTGGCATAACGAATATCCTGCTTACGGTGACGCGTTGGTTCGGCGGCACGCTCTTGGGGACGGGCGGACTCGTCAAGGCATACGGCGACAGCGCGAAAATGGTGCTGGACAAAGTTTTTACCGAAAATCTTGCGGAAGAGTATGTCGCCAAGCGCGAGTTTTTGTTTTCTGTCGCCTACGACATGTATGAAAAAGTGAAGTACATGATGAAAGATTTTTCAGTTTCTGCCGTCACCGAGGGTTTCGGCGAGAAAGTGACGCTCGGCGGCAAGATTGTGAGTTCTGAGTTCGCCGTGTTTGCCGCCCGTATTAAAGACATGACGAACGGCGCAGTTGTGTTGTAGCCGTATGGCTAGTGACGGAAAGTCGTGAAAAACAGTGTTTGAAAATAAGTATAGAAAAAACTACAAGATGTGATAAAATAAAAAAAGAGTAGGAAAACCTATGCCTGAAAAACTGATTTCTCTTTATAACTGGTTTGATATAGAACGTGATGATTTGATTAAAGGACACGAAGGTCAATGGGTGCTAGTTGCAGATAATTCAGCATTGGGATATTTCAACGATCAGTCTGAAGCAGCCTTGTGTGCAGAACAAAGGGGATTGAAAGTTGGAGAATTCCTCGCTCAATACTGTATTCCTAGAGAGCAAGAATATAATATGTTCTACAGTGTAAATCGGGGCTTTTCGTATCTCTGATACTTATACATGCCATATTCCTTTTTCACGAATAAATGCGATAATAATTAATGCGGAAGTTTTGTTTGAGTTGCCGTTGGATCAAAACGTAAAATATGCGTCAATTAAAATAAAGGCTCTTGTAGATACTGGTGCAAATGGAACCTGTATTAGTAAAAGGCTTTCTTCTGCATGTCATTTACCAGCGGTTTCTGCTATGAAAACTTTTTTTCAGCGCAAGGAGCAAGCGTTGTTCCTGTTTATAAAATGAACATAAGATTACCAACAGGTACGGAATTCAAAATGTTTTAGCGACCGAAGTTGCTGGGAGCGAACATTTTGACGTAATAATTGGAATGGATATACTTTCACAAGGTGATTTTGCACTTACAAGTGATGGGAATAGTCTTGTCTTCTCTATGTGGTTCCCTTCTGATAAAGTTCCGATTGATTTTACAAAAGT
>JAIKVO010000165.1 GCA_024685655.1 Treponemataceae bacterium | reverse complement strand
GATACGGATTGGTTCGGTTCTGATAACAGCGTGCTTAAAGAAGGTTCTCCAGAATCCGCAGTATTCCGTTTAGGCACAAAAACTGTTGCAGATTTGCAGTCTTTCCATGACTTAATTGTAAGCCAGCGGTCTCAACTGCTTTCGAGCGGCAAGGGGCTTTCCAAAAAAGTCCGTGCGCTTATAGACGAAATAAATTACTGGGATTTTCTTGTAACAGAAAACCCTAAAAGCGAAAAAGCCGCGCGCTTTAAGTTCCTTAACATAGAAAGCCTTTTAAACTCAATCGATATGTGGGAAAACAATCCCGACAACTTTGATGCCGGACTTTACGCGTATCTTAACAGGGTTACGCTTCTTTCCCGCGACGACATGGAAGATGACTCGCTCAAAGGGAAAGTCAACCTGATGACGATACACGCCTCAAAAGGACTAGAGTTTCCTGTCGTTTTCATAGCGGGTTGCGAGGAAGGAATTATTCCGCACGCACGGAGCCTTGAAGACGGAGAAGGCGGCATTGAAGAAGAGCGCAGGCTTTTTTACGTCGCGATAACACGCGCCAAAGACAAACTTTTTCTTTCTTCATGCCGTCACAGAAGACGCATGCAGTCTGTCATAGAATGTACACCCTCGCCTTTTTTGGACGAAATACCGGCTCAGCTTGTTGAATACCACGAACCACAGGGCGAAGTCTCAAACGAAGCCGCATTCAACATTTTGGAAAACATGAAGAAAAAGTTTATTATGTAAACGACGACATCTTTAATTGAGAGCAAGATTTTTAAATGGCGCACAGTTCAATACACGTAATTCAATACGCACAATTCATGAAAAAAATTACGCAACTTGTCGTAAAAACTTGTCGTAAAAATTACACACATTCACAAAAAAAGCGCAGATATCAGGTGAACATTCACAAAAAGGCGCACATAAATAGTTGAAAGAATCTTACAAAAATTTGACATTTCACTTGCAAAAGCTATAGAATTAATAATAAATAAAATTAGGAGTATGTTATGGAAAAAGTCTTCAACGCTGACAAAAGCCCACTCTTCAACGAGTCAGAAGCAACGGAAACAATTACGTCGCTCGATCTTTCAGATTTGTCTGACGGCTCTTGGTCAATAAAACTTGTTTATCTTGTTACTTACAAAAGTCCGTGCGAAACCTCTGTTCGCACACCGGACAACACAAGCAGCGTAAAACTTGACGTTCTTTCTCAGGGCAGAATTGAAACTCGTGCTTTTACAATTACAGGCGGAACATCAAGCTTTACGGCAGGAACAGATATCCGGGAGTACAATTTGGATGACGCGAACAAAGCAAAACTCAGCGCATTCGCTTCCGATCATGGTTTGTCATTATCTTGGAATGGAAATACTGCCGATATCGCTTTCGATTCTACATCAGGTGTAATTTTTTCTTCTATGTGCCAGACCGCTAAGAAATCTGGTTATATCGCGAAGAAAAACGCACAAGGTACTCGCTATATTGTCAAGCATCACAACGACAGCGATACAAATCGTGAAACTTATTATTTGATGAAGAAATAAGACTTACGCAAGCTCCAGATAAATCTGGTCGGCAAGACCGAATCCGGCATTTTTCGTCATAGAAGTAGCTATCTCATCGTAGAGCATGTCTTCGTACATGCCTGTCGCGAAACTTTTGTCGCCAGTGATGCCGGAGCCGGAAAGCGTGCTCCTCATTGAAGATAGCATTATTTTCACAAAATACGATTCAAGCTCCATCGCACTTTCGTAAAGCTTGCTCGTTTTGTCTATTGTTTTGTTCGCGGTGACAGCAGACGCGGAGTTGGCGGCAGCTCCCTGCGGACGAGAAGATTTATCGGCTTCGGCTGTGTATGTTCCGGCAAAACCCGAGGTATAATCACCATTAAGCCTGCCAGACTGAATTACTTCTGAAGAAGAAACATCGGCAGAATTATTACCCATCATAGACTGAATCAATGATTCGAACTTACTCTGCTCATCGCTGTATTTTGCGGCTTGTGCTGCGGATGTACCGTTTGTTAAGCTGCTGTATCCGCCTGAAATTCCGTTAATCCCTGTCATATTCCCCTCTATACTGATATTTTCGGCAAAACATTTCCCTTACTTAACTATGCCAACAGGATTGAAAAGATAATTTATATTTTGAAATAATTATGGATTTATATTGTGCTTTCGCCAACAAGGTCCCCTGCAAGCCAGCATTGACGAACGAAGTGAGATAACGAGCGGCAATGCGTAGCAGGGCGGAAACAGTCCGGTGGACTGTTTCCAGCGAGTTACCGGAGAGCTGTGCTCGTAGGGTAGCTTGTAGGGATGTTGGCTAAAGCACCAATATCAAGTATTAGTTGTTACTAGATATTACCGTTTCAATCCTGTTGCTGTCTGGAGCATTGAATCGCTTGTCTGTATAGCTTTTGAGTTAAACTCATACGCCCTTTGAGCGACAATCATCTGCACCATTTCGTTTACAACTGAAACATTAGACATTTCAAGGAACTTATGCTTAAGATTACCCATTCCATCATAGCCTGGTGTTCCTGCAATAGGATAACCGGAAGCTTTTGAAACTTTGAAAAGGTTGCTCCCCTCGGCTTCAAGTCCTGCGGGGTTCGGGAAGCGGTAAAGCTCTATCTGACCGACGAGCGTCGTGTCTCTGTCTGCGCCGATTTTTACGTATACTTTACCGGAATCTGTTACCTGAAGTGTATCAATGCGGAAATCCTCTGGGAGGATTATTTCAGGCATAACGCGAAGGCCTTCTGACGTAACAAGCTGACCGTTCATATCAACTTTGAAGCTACCGTCTCTTGTGTAAGCAAAAGAGCCGTCATACTGCTGGACACGGAAAAATCCTTCTCCGTTGATAGCAATATCAGTCGAAACATCGGTTGCCTGTAAGTTTCCCTGCTTAAAAACACGTTGTGTGGACGCAAGCTTAACACCAGTTCCCATCTGTACTCCGACCGGAGTAACTGTATCTTCTGTAGCCGGTGTTCCTGCAAGCTTTACGTTCTGATAAAGCAAATCCTCGAACTCAGCGCGCTGCTGCTTATATCCATATGTATTTACGTTCGAAAGGTTATGAGAAATAACATCAATATTGTTCTGCTGACCGTTCATTCCGGTTGCTGCTGTATACAAACTTCTTACCATTGTCTATCTCCTATAAATCGCATCAGCGGCTTTTATCAGCCCTTTGCCACAACGCGGCTCCAAAGCGTAGACATCATCGTGTCTTCTGCCTGAATAGTCTTTTGGTTAGCCTCGTAAGCGCGGTTGACTTCTATCATCTGAACCATTTCATTTACGACGTTTACGTTCGACATCTCCAGATAATCCTGAACTACAAGAGGACGCTCATTGCCTTCTGCAATGTATGGCTCACCGGAAATCTCGTTCGTTGCATAAAGATTTGAACCCATTTTTTTGAGGTAACGCTCGTTATCAAAACGAACAACCTTAAAACGGTCAATTTCAGTATTATCTTCATTCGTGTAAAGGATTCCGTCCTGATTTACCATGAACTTTTTCTGTTCAATGTGGTCATCAATCTTGATAATGCCTTTCTCGCCAAGAACAGGATATCCTTCTTTTGTTTCAAGAACGCCTTCTTTTCCAATCATAAAGTTGCCGTTACGCGTATAGCGTTCGCCATAAGGTGTCTGGACAACGAAAAAACCCTCGCCAGAAAGCGCGAAATCTGTATTAACGCCTGTCTCACGGAAAGAACCCTGCTCAAAAGACGTATAAAGTTCGTTTGTCTCTACGCCAAGGCCGAGCTTTCCGATTATCGGGCCAACCTCATAAGAACCAAGGCTGTTCACAATAACACCGTCATCGTTCAAACGGCGGAGCATAAGCTCTGAAAATGCCTTGCTGACAGCTATATCTTTTTTATAGCCAGTCGTATCAACGTTTGCTAAATTGTTTGAGATTGTGTCGAGTCTGTTCTGCTGTGCCATCATACCGGATGACCCGATATACCAGCCTCTTATCATGGAATCCCCCTTACGCGGAGCTTACGCGCCGCACTGTATTTTTCCGCCACCCACGGAATTGCAGGCTTCATCGAGTTTTGCGCACGATGTGAACCTGTACAGTTTTATTATCGGTATAGAAAAAGTTGTCTTTAGAGTCAAAAAAAATAACGTTTTTAGAGTTTTTATTTGTAATTTTATATGAATTGGATTATAATATCTGCACGAATATTTAATTCGCTTAACATAATAGAGCGTATCCTTTAATAAACTCGATACGTTGCTTCCATACACTACATCAACGCAGTGTGTATAAAGGAGATTGTATGCCAAAAGTTCTGTCCATTATTCTTGGCGGTGGTAAAGGAACCCGCCTTTATCCTTTAACAAAAGAACGCTCAAAACCAGCTGTTCCGTTCGGAGGAAAGCACAGGATTGTCGATATTCCGCTTTCTAACTGCATAAACTCTGGTTTTAAACAGATATATATTTTAACGCAGTTCAACTCTGCTTCTCTTCACATGCACATTGCAAACGCATATAACTTTGACCGCTTCTCTAACGGTTTCGTCGAGATTCTCGCCGCAGAGCAGACGCTTGAGCATTCTGGCTGGTATGAAGGAACTGCAGATGCTGTTCGCAAGAACTTCATTCACTTCAAGACACAGAACCCTACACACTACATCATACTTTCGGGCGACCAGTTATACCAGATGGACTTGAAAGCTTACCTCGATGCGCATATTGCTTCCGGTGCACAGATAACAATTGCGACAACAGCGGTTTCACGCGAGGACGCATCCGGCTTTGGTATTATGAAAGTAGATAAAAATAACCGCATTACGGCTTTCATGGAAAAACCTGCAAAAGACCTTGATATAAACGATTGGATTATTCCAGACGAAACAAGAACGCCGGGAGCGACAAAAGGAAAAGATTACCTTGCATCTATGGGTATTTACATCTTTGACGCGCCAGTTCTTGAAGAAGCGCTGAACAATGACTACACGGATTTTGGAAAAGAAATAATCCCACAGACAATAAAGAAATACAAGGTTAATTCATATATTTACGACGGATATTGGGAAGATATTGGAACTATTAAGAGCTTCTACGACTCTACAATCAACCTTACTTCTATTCAGCCGAGTTTTAACTTCTACGACGAAGAGAAGCCGATTTATACTCATATCCGCAATTTGCCGCCTTCAAAACTTAACTGCGCCACAATGAACCGTGCCACTGCGTGCGAAGGTTGTGTCATCACAGAATCAACGATAACCGACTCTGTAATCGGTATACGAAGCATCATCGAGAAGAATACACAGCTAGTCGGTGTTATTTCGATGGGTGCGGATTATTATGAAACAGATGCCCAGAAAGAGGAAAACCGAAAGAAGGGTATTCCGAATATCGGAATTGGTGAAAACACCCGTGTGCAGCGTGCAATAATCGACAAGAACGCTCGTATCGGTAAGAACTGCTCGATTGGTTTCTGCCCTACCGCACCGAGCGATGGCGATCATGGAATGTATTACGCTGCTGACGGAATAATCATTATCCGAAAGAACGCAATCATCCCAGACGGCTCTATATTCTAATTATATATTGGAATTAATTATTTGAGTTTTATAAAGTTTTTTGTCGTGCGCGAGCGAAATTGGCCAGCAGGACCAATAAAGCGGGAGCACGGCAAAAACATTTTTTCTGGCTACTAATTAATCCGTTTTAAGAACGCATCCTTAAAGCCGTACATTCTGAATCTCTCAAGAACTACAGTGTACTCACTTTCTGTAAGCTCTCCAACAAGTACTTGCCAGCCGCCAGAAGTCATTTCTACAACTTTAATAGGATATCGTGTACCGTATTCAGCAACCACGTCTTTTACATTGCTCAATTTGCTATATGTAGCTATTTGTATGTAACATCCTTTTACAAGTTCTCCGGCTTTGATAGTCTTAATATCTGTATTTTGTACAGGAGCAACAATTTGCTGAGATTCTGTTATAGTCTCTGCTACAACAGTGTTTTTCTGATTCTCAGTTTCTGTCGCTGTCCGTATTGCTGGTTCCTTCTTTTCAACTGGTACCATAACTGGTTCTACAACCGGCTCGATATCTGTTTCGTTTTCTTGTTCCTCATATGGTTCTTCCTCATCAACATCTATAATTGGAATGATGAAAACTTCCGGTTCATCGGTGAAAGCATTCTCATCTTCTTTTTCATCATCAAAGTAGATGTTTGTCTCAGGTTCAATAACTTCAGGTTCTTCTGTTATTTCAGGCTCGATAACAGATTCTGGCTCTTCGATAACTTCTGGTTCAGGAATCTCCTCTGATTCTCTATCGTATATCTCAGATGAGACCTCGCTTCCGGCATAATTATATTTTTCCATAATGCGATCTTCACCTTCGTATATCGAATCAGATGTGATCAAAGCATCCTGTTTTTCCGGTTTCTTCAGAGCTCCGCTTCCACCTATCTCTGAAACTGCAGGTCCCGGCGGATTCGGTTTGGCAGGAACAAGAACTGCTGTATTTTCATATGAATCAGGTTCTGTTACATTTGCAACCTCTATGCCTGTCTCTGGTTTCACCATATCTGGCTCAACATTTTCAGGTTCTACGGCAATTGGTTCCGGTTCTACAACAGGCTCTGGCTCAACTGCAACCGGCTCTGGTTCCGTTTCTACTGCAACAAATTCATTATCGATAAGCTCAATTGGAGTCTCCGTCATGAACATGCTTCTGTCATATTCAGTTATATCTTCTACAGGTTCTGGCTCAATAACTGGTTCCGGTTCCACAACTGGTTCCGGCTCAGTAACAGATACTCCAGGATTTATAGTATCACTTGTTTTTTTAGGTTCCTTGTTAATTATTCCAGTTTTTCCTGT
>JAIKVO010000141.1 GCA_024685655.1 Treponemataceae bacterium | reverse complement strand
AATTTGCTGTTGACTTTCTCTGTAATCAAAACCATGAAAAGGTTTCCGCTCCTGAAACCGCAAGCAAGCTCTCCTTTCATATTGAGCGGTGTTCCGAACACATGTATTTTTTTGACGTATTTTTCCGAGAAAATGCTGTCAATACTGGTTTGCAATACATCAGTCTTATTGCCGAATGCGATTATCCTTGGCTTTGCACCCCTGTCTACGGCAGCCTGAGCTATCTCAACATAATCGTTAATGTAGCTGTCCGCTGTAGAAAAGAAATTCGTACCGAACAGCATCAAATCAACTTCAGAACATTCCGATAAGGCTTCTTTCATATTGGCAAAAGCTGTATTCAATGTGCCGAAGCTGTCTTTTTGATCTTTTAACAAAATGATATTGTCATAATGATCGTAAAAAGCTTCGTCATATCGGTAGTATTCGCCATTAACATAGTACTTTGTCCCATCAAACGTTTTATTTGAAAAAATATGGTTCTGCAAATTATCAAGTTTTTGTCCAGTATACGGATTCACGATTATAAGCGTATTCCCGGAAAGAGTTTCCCCTGAATTGATTTTACGCATGGGCAAGATAATCTTGGTTTCTATTTTGTCAACCAGATAATTCGAAATCAATTTTGGGTTCATTTCACGAAGACCTTGCAGTTTTTCCACCTCATCTATCAACGAAGATACAGTGTCAGTAACTTCGGAAGTTGATATTCTGCTGTTTTGATAGAGTATCGAATCGCATTTGTCGTCATAGCAACATAACGTTTCATAAACCGCAAGATATGACTTGTAAGTTTTTAGATATTCATCATTCTCCCCAGTAACCCCCATTTCAATAAGACCTTTGTAACAATTTACGGCTTCCCCAATATCACGAAATACGCCTCTTCCATAGAATAGACAGTCTGCATACTTTACGATTGAGTGAATATATCCCTGATCTGCAGCTTTTTTATATAGTTTTGCCGCATTCCACCAGCTTTGCTGTACACCAAGGCCTTCCGCGTAACAATCAGCGCAGTACTGAATTGCTGTCATGTCATTCTTATCCGCGAGCTCCTTCCATATCGAGAAAGCCGCCGAATAATTAATATCGCAGGAATAGCCGAATCTGTAACATACAGCGAGTATATTCTTGTCATAATCAGAACCGTATCCACTTTTTATTGCTTTTTCTAGCCAATAAAACCACTTTTCTTCATTTATTTCGGTTCCTCGCCCTTCTTCATAAAATTGCGAAATAATATACATAGAAGCAGCATTTCCCAGCTCTGCACTGTGCTCATAGAATTCCAGCGCCTTTTCGTCGTTCTGCGCGACATACTCACCTTTTTCATACATCTGCGCTAAAAGATACAGCGCATTTTCATCACCGAATTCCGAGGCTTCCATTGCATATTCGTATGCTTTCTTGAACCCCTCTTCTGTCTTGAGATTGTAATAATAAGAAGAAAGCTCCGAAATTGCCTTTGGATATTTTTTTTCCGCGGAAAGCGTTAGCCATTCCAAATAGGAGTCTTCGTCATTAACGAAAAAAGTATTCTTCGTATATAGATCAGCTATTTTATATTGCATCTCAGGGCTCTTGGGAGTCGGAAGGACAAGTCTGAAACCGTTCGCGCCCTTGTTTTTCTTGTAGTTGTCGTATGGTACAGCAACAAGAGTCTGAATCTCTTCCCTTGTTGAAAAAACATTCCCCCCCATAAATACATACTGTTGAGAATCCTCATCCCAACAGAGCTCGCTCACATTACCGAGCATATCTTTGAGTAAATTCTCTGTAGAATGATAATTGTGACCAGTAATCCAGATTCTGCCACCTGAATTTTCGTTATACCATACAGCCTTTGCAAAGATATTTGCAGACATTGACGGATTAAGATAACTCGTTCCGCACGCAGTAAGCCATTCTGCTTTAGTCGGAAGTCTTAACCCAAATTTGGAATAGTCGCATTCTACGTTATAGCCTTTTTTAGTGTCTCCGGGTATTGTATAACATTCTTCAAACCCATAAGCACTACTCAACGCATTGCAGTATTTTGCTATTGATTCAAGCGGTAAATCGGTAGCTGCTGATGTTGAATTATCCTGATATTTATGTCCCTTTACTGGTTTCAGCTCATCTTTTGTAAGATATTTTTCAAGATCACCTACTGAATTCTCCTTATTCTGAATGAAAAAGCCATCTGTAATGTTCTCACCCATCGAAATATATTCATAGTCCAGATATACTTGAAAACTCTGAGATTGAAACGTAACAGGAAGATTCGGTTGGTTCTTGCAGAACCTCTCCCTGTAATCTGCTACTGGATCTTTGTTACCGTACGGCCAGTATTTTCCAGTATCATGTTTAGGTAGTTTGAAAAAAGCCGATTTGTCCGTAATTGGCGGATAAATCAACATTTTATCCTTATCATCCGCCATGTGAGTCAATGCAAAGGCTCCGGGATGTGCATCAAAAAATTCCGGTTTAAATTCAAACGTGAATTTACTGCCGTTCACATAACCAGCTCCCCAGCAACAGTCAAGAAGAAGGTCCCTGTCAGAAAGCCTCACTAAATTCCAAGCATGTCCGCTACTTGTTCTTGCATAACCAGATACACTTTCCGCCCTTAGATTGACTGCATTTGCCATTTTGCAGAATAAATCTGAATAACCTGAACATATTCCTTTTCTCTTTTTGAACGCAATATCCGCATCATATATTTTGTAGCTTGTGTCATATGCGATGTTGTAGCATATCCAGTCAAAAATTGCTCGTGCTTTCTCAATATTAGTCTTCAAGCCTTCACATACAATCCGTGCAACATCTTCAGGAGTTTCCTCATTTTTTGCGAGATTTTTAACACGCTCATCTATCTCAGAATAATCGGGACGTTCTGCGTTAAACCATGCGTCAAGCGGATATTTTGCCATTTGTTCAGGAGTAAGGTGCGGAGCTTGAGGCAATTCTTTTCCTAAATCTTTGCTTTGTGAAAACAAACTGACGGCAACAGAAAAACAAATTATCAATAACAGGTATTTTTTATAAAACAACACCCCGATTTTCTTACTCATAATAAGCTCCCTCTTTTCTTTCACTTAAACTCTGGATATTCAACATCAGTTTGAGACTCAAGCGGATTTCCAAACTCCTTGCAGTATTCTTCGTAAATCAATTTTG
>JAIKVO010000135.1 GCA_024685655.1 Treponemataceae bacterium | reverse complement strand
TTAATCGCGTCGTCAATCACGATTCTGCCGTCTATCTCTTTGTTGCAAAGGACTTCGACGACTTCCTCCATCGTGACAATCGCGTTCGCCGGAAAACCGTAAAGATCCGTTATCTCCGCGAGCGCACTTTTCTCGCCCTTTCCTTTTTCCTGCCTGTTCAGCGAAACCATCAGTCCTTTTATATCGACTTTTGCCTGCGCCTTAAGAATCGGAACAGTTTCTTCCATCGATTTTCCGGAAGTCGTCACATCCTCGATGATAACAACCTTGTCACCGTCTTTCACCTGATACCCTAACAGGATACCGGCTTCTCCGTGGTCTTTCGCTTCCTTTCTGTTCGAGCAGTATTTTATCTCTTTGTTATACAGATTTTTATACGCGATTACCGTAGCAACGCTCAGCGGAATGCCTTTGTATGCTGGTCCGAAAAGCACGTCAAAATCATCGCCGTATTTGCTGTGAATAGCCTGCGCATAATATTCGCCAAGCTTAGCGAGCTGGCTTCCCGTTACGTATGCGCCTGCGTTCATAAAAAAAGGAGATTGTCTGCCGCTTTTAAGCGTAAAACTTCCGAACTTGAGGACATCGCTCCTCACCATAAAGTGAATAAAATCAATTTTATATTGTTCCATAGCTCGAATACTAAAAAAAAAGCGGTATCTTGTCCAGACACCGCCTAAAACATAAAATCGGGCAAGCGGAACTCGAATCCGCGACCCCAAGTCCCCCAGACTTGTACGCTAACCAACTGCGCTATTGCCCGTAAAATCATGTAATTGACTGAACAAAGCTACCAAAAACAACGGCTTTAGTCAAGGCAGTTTCTTCCGGCTCTCGCTTCAGCTGAAATAAAACAAAGTGTGAAATTTTCTATGCACAACCACAAAAGAACGAACCAGAGAATTTCGTAAACATAATGATTTGTTCTATCGATAATCAATAAAGAGAAACCCTCTAAATACAAATTATTTAGAGATAACTCTGAAATTACGAAGATTTCTGTTACAAACAGTCCTTACAGCTGTTTCTATATCAGTGTTTAACATAATACACATAGTCTCAATAAGGCTATATACGGAACATAATAAGGAAGAGTTTGCGACACAACACTTTTTAGCGGAGTTCTTAGCAACACTGAAGTTTTATACGAAGTGCGAAAAAAGTACATCAATGTATTATTTCCGTAAGCAGATTTTGCGTCAGCAACCTGCTTTTGCTGCCTCCGTACAACACCGCTTTCGCGGAGTTTTTTAAGGAGTTAAAATGAAAAAGCACATACTACAGCTTCTTGGAATCATACTCATAATCTTTACGCTTGTAAGCTGCGTTTCTTCTGATGATGAAAATACAGATGACGAAATCGTACAGCCAGTCGAAGTACAACCTGTCGTTAAAACGGAAGAAACACCTCCTGTAACCCCCAAAAAAGAGGATACGAACATACAAAAACTTATTCTTGCTGGAAAAAGCGACGAAGCACAAGAACTATTTCAGGCCAAAATCGATGTAAACAACACAGACGAAAACGGGAATACTCCTCTTCACGCCGCGGCGCAGGTGAACGATTCGGATCTTGTAAGATTCCTTATCCTAAAAGGCGCGGACACCGAATTAAAAAACAATCTTGGTGAAACGCCGCTCCATGTGGCAATTAAGAACAAATCAGTCCGCTCCGCCGAGATTCTAGGCGCAACAAGCAACGTTTTCTCAAAAGACGGCACAGGCAAGACAGTCCTTGAGCTTGGCATGGCGGCAGGAAACACATTCTTCGACGCGCTTATAACTCCAGCAACAGCTGAACTGAAAGACGCGAACGGACGCACTATTGTTCATTATTTTGCAACTACACGGAATCAAGCTGCAATTGATGATTGTATAAAGAAAAAACTTCCTCTTTCGCAGGAAGATAATGACGGGCGAACACCTCTCTCAATTTGTTATGAAAGCACTGACAATCTGGATAGTATCCGCATGGCGGCAAGCTTGATTCTTGCCGACGCAACACCTGTCCGCGGGCTTTTCAGTTATTTCGAGGATGCAGTGAAAACAAGGAATCCGTCAATGCGCTTTGATGACGGTCAGACTCCGCTCCACATGGCGACAATACTGGGGCAGACCGGAATTGTCCGCTATCTTATAGAACGCGGAGCCTCCACAAAGGCTAAAGATGTTTCAGGCGCGACACCTCTCCACGAAGCAATCCGTTACGGAAGAACGGAGATTGCAAAATATCTTCTTGATGCAGGAGCAGATTCCAACGCACAAGACAGTCTTGGCAAAACGCCTATGCTCATAATAACGCCTCAGGATTCTCGCGCAGAGCTTTACACAATGCTCCTTGAGCACGGCAGCAACCCTAATGCCAAAGACCTTTACGGCGACACGCCTCTTCACATTGCTACGATAACTGGCACAAACACGTCGATTCTCGACAAGCTTATAGCCGCCGGAGCTGATATAAACGAACGCAACAAAAAAGGTGTTACACCTCTTTTGCTTGCTATCGAGCATAAATGGACGGAGCACATCTCATATTACGCACGCGCAGGCGCAGATATACATGCGGAAGATATGGAAGGAAACACTCCGCTTACAAAAGGACTGGAAGGCGGCTTCGAGATAATAACGAAACTGATAAACGCAGGAAACTGCACATCCAGAGACTCATACGGAAACACACCGCTTCATATCGCAATACAAAAGAACGCGAACTCGGAGCTTATAAAATACATAATTGACTGTGGTGCTGATGTCAATGCACGAAACCGATACGGTGACGCACCGCTTTTCCTTGCAGTACAAAAAAATCTTCGTTCTGCAGGAGAGCAACTTCTTGCTCGTCAGGCAGACGTTTTCGCTACAAACACAGAAAATCAGTCTCCGCTTAAGCTCGCGCTCACAGCTGGTGGAGAAATCCTTGACTGGATTCTCAGTTCTGAGATAATCCTTGCGACGGACGGTATCGGTAACTCTCCCCTTCACTATGCCGCAGAATGGAAGCTTGACTCTTCTGTAGCAATTCTCTTGGAGAAAGGCGCGAACCCGAACATGCAGAACTCCAACGGAGAGACACCTCTTTTCAATGCAGTCAAAGCAAACAGTGCATCTACAATACAACTTCTTTTGGATAAAGGCGCGGACAAAAACATGCGCGATTTCCTTGGAAACACAGCTCTTCATTCGTGCGTCCGCTGGGATTCCCGCGATGCCGCAAAAAAGCTGATTCAAAACGGAGTATCGATAAATGCACAGAACATCTCTGGAAAGACACCTTTACACGAAGCTGCCAAAGCAGGCCGTACAGTGATGGTTGACTTACTGCTCACAAACGGCGCGGATATAAATGCAACTGACTCAACAGGAAAAACTGTACTCATAGACGCAATCCAGAGCGGAAACACGGATCTTGTAAAAATGCTTATAAACAGAGGTGCTTCCCCACACATCCAGGAGATGTACGGACGCAATGCATATCACGAGGCTGCAGAGACAGGCAGCATAGAACTGATAAATATTATCAGAAACGCTGGAGGCAACCCGCTTTCACGCGATTCTTACGGCAAAACACCGTTCTCTCTTGTTCTCGACAGAGATGAGAATATCATAAAAGCTGTTCTTGGAAGCGATTTAAATCTTTCTGACTCAGACGGAAATACTCCTATCCATATTGCAGTCATGAAAAGAATCGCACCGCAGAAGCTTTCTATGCTCCTTTCACTTAAATATCCGGTCAATCGCCGCAACAGTACGGGTCAGACACCTCTTTCACTGGCAGTTGAGAACAATTATCAAGAGACAGCGCGTATTCTTCTTGAAAACGGTGCTGATCCGTTCCTTACGGACAACTCCGGAAATTGTGCAGTTTCAATCGCAATCGCGGAAAGTCAGGAGATACTGAACAGCATCGTGACGACATGCGGCAACGCCAAGGACATGACTGGCGACGGCATTCTCCATTACGCAGCGCGCACTGCGGACGAAACCGTCATAAAGAAGCTTCTTTCTATGGGACTCGACCGCAACAGCCGCAACATAACGGGTGAAACACCGCATGACATAGCGATTCGCTGGCAGCGCCCGTCAGAAATTGTAGACTTATTGAAGTAAAAAAGGATTTGCCCGCCTAAGCGCGGGTGAATCTGTCGTTTTTTATTTTCTACGGCTGAAAACGTGATAATTCATTACATCGAACAGCGGATGCTTTTTCTCCATCTTTGTAAGCCATTCGGTACTAATGCAATTCGAGCCTAGCGAATCGTAGACAGTGGAGAAAGCTGCAACGCTTTCCTTAAAACGATCCCGTGCATACTCAGGCATATCGCCATCATGCATCATCATCGGCCAGTCGCCTTCCATGGAAAGCAGAACTTCCTTTGACGCAAGATTAAGAGAGCGCGCCTTAAGACCCGTATCATCCGAGAAACGCTCGGCAAGGTCTATCATACGCTCGCAAGCTTTACGCACATAGCGGATCATCCAGCTGTTACTGCTGTCGAGTAGACATTCTCCATAACCAGTGCCAACCGAGGCTCCTGGGAACGGAGAAATACGAGGAAGGCTGTACTGACCTGCAATAAGCTCTGAACAAGTAGCTAGCTCCAAATCATCAGATTCTGATGATTTTCTAAGCACTTGGCTCAACCACTCTACGCCTTCATACCACGAACCGCCGAAACAAGACGCATCAAAGCTACATACAAGAGAAGCATCTTCTCCGTCCATAAGCTCAGAAGCTTTATTCAGTTTTTCGGATTTTTCTTTTATAAACAAACTTGCGTCACTTTCTGCCTGCAACAAAGCCGCATTACCGTCATACGCAGAGTTGTCGTTTGAAACGTATCTATAGCCTGTCTTGAAACGAGATCCTGTATCTCCGAACAATCCCGACAGATATTCCTTTTCAGCCTCAAATCCTATATCGTTTTCCTGATTTCTGTATACACCAGTTTTTTTAAAATCAGCATTTTTCTCATAATCGCAACCGAACATCACGAGCGAATTATCGCAGCGCACAGGAGAGAAAATACCGGCTTTCGGCATTGGATCGGCAAAAAGCAAAGTGTGCGTACCAACGATTGAATAATTGAAGCCATAAGGACGGATTATATTCTCCAAACCAGGAACATAACCCATATATGGAAGCCAGAAACCTTCCGGTACAATGCCAAAGAATGATTTATGAACCTGTATTCCGGTTTCTATCTGAGCCTGAACAGCTTCCGGCATATCGACATAATGAGGAAGAAAACTGTATGTTGCTGCAGTCGCCATAAGCTCCACGTTACCGCGGTTCACATAATATTTGATTTTTGAAAGGATATCCTGATTGAATGTTTCCTGAAAGTCCTTAAGGTTCTGTTTGGCCTGTTTAAGATATTTCACCGCAAGAGAATGACGCGGATCATTTTCCTCGTACTTCGCAACTTCGCTCTCTCCCAGCGCAACAATTTTTTCCTGCCATTCAATATACTGCTGCTGAATCACAGGATCAGCAAGCATCGTACAAAGAACAGGAGAAATGACCATATTCAGTTTGAAAGGGATTCCCTCACATTCCAAATCAGCGAACATATTCAGAATCGGAAGATATATATCAGAAATCGATGAGAAAAGAATGGAGTTCTTCGATATATCAGTTCCGTCAAGATGCCTTATGTACGGGTTATGAAATACGATGTTCAGTACTAAAGATTTTTTTGACATAAAACTTTAAACCCTTTCACGAAAAAGATTGCCTATGGTTTAAGTAGTGCGTTCTAATTAATTTAGAAAAACCGGACAGGCGGATAATTTCCGGAACATCACTCTCAATTGCCGAAAGGCTTAGCTCCGGACAGCCTTTTGGCATTGACAGAATACCTGATTTTGCAAGGCAACGTGGCTCAGAGTTCCTGAATTCTGCATACAAATCGATACGAGCCGCCGTTTCTGTCGGGGGAAGAAGCACGTATTGCTCCTTGTCGGACGGATTGATATTTATATCAAAAGTCTCTGTTATTTTATCTTCATCCGAAAAAAAGCTGACTTTAAGGACAAACGACATAAAAGACGGTGTGTGAATCATCTTTTCTTTTTCAGCCGCCTTGAAATCCCAATATACATAGCACCACACAGGATTCTGCATTACCGCGGTTATAGTCGTTTCATTGTAGGATTCAGGAAGCTCAATTGACTCTGGGGCCTCTCCGTCTCCATGCATTGTATCTTTTTTCTCTTCATTGAGTTCTTCTGTCGCCTCAAGAAGCTCTCCGATAATAAATCGCCTGTTCAAATCTTCCGGAATATCTATTCCATATTCATCAGCAAGAGAAATCAACTCTGGGGTTGACAATCCCTCTAGATATGAACGGGTTACATTCACTGTATCCATAAGCACGGATATGATGAACAGAAACCGGCTTTATGTCAAGGGGCATAAGGTCGGCGCGATTCTACCGCAAGCAGGCTCGTATATTTTCTTGATTGTTTGCGAAGACTTTCACAAAATGCGTTCATATCGGCTTTCGACCGGAAAATGTTCCGGCAAAGGGATTGTAAACGTCTTTTTTCCGGAACCAGAAGGAATTGTCAGAGATACCGACGCAAGAAGAAGTTTCTTGATTCCGCAAACTTTTTTTACAAGCTTGTTCATTTTGAAGTCACCGTGCTTGTCATCGCCGGCAATAAAGCAGCCCTGCCCTGCCAGATGTATGCGAATCTGGTGCATTCTGCCAGTTTCCAGTTTAAGGCGGAGTTTTTCCATCGGGATTTCATGGATAGTGCCGGTTTTAGGCGGATTTACGCTGTCTTGGGGAGAGTTTGTGCCGTCGGAACTGGCATTTACGTTTTCAGGAACAGGCACGGTCCATTTTTTCACAACCTCGTAGTGAGTAACTGCATTCCGAGTATCTCCGTGCTGCACGAGAGACTCTCGTATCACGCCTTTTTCCGGCGTTATCCTGCCGATGCACACAGCCTCGTATTCCTTGCAAACTTCGCCTGAACCGACAAGTTTTATCCACTTAGACGCAGCCGCCGGGCTTTTTGCTACAATCATAAGACCTGCTGTGTCTTTATCAAGCCGATGCACAAGATACACTTTGCAGCCGCACTGCTCTGCAAAATCTCTGTCAACTGAATGCGACACACCTTGTCCGCCTTGCACGGCAAGACCAGCCGGCTTGTTTATTACGAAAATCTCATCATCCTGATATATAATCTCAATCGGTTTCATTTGTGAATGTATATTATTACAGATTCAGAATGATTTCTATATGTGTTTTACTAACATACTTTTAATGCCGATACTGAATAATAGAGGTTTCCGATGCATACGAAAAAATGCCTTTTTATCGTCTTTTTAATCCTACTGATCTTATCACCTGTCGTCGCAGATATGATGTATTCTCCTGCATGGGGATACGGACTCGATTTGCCGGAGGGTTTTGTTCTTATTGAAAAAAACGGGAACGATGCATATATGTTCGAGCATTCCGAGCTTCCTGTCTCCGTCATTGCGCGAGCTTACCCGACATCACGCTACGCAACACCAGCAAAAGCAATGGACGGCGTAATGAAAAGCCTCAGCGCAGAATATGAAAATTCCGAACTAACATGGAGAAACACCCCATGCGTGGTTACATCTTTCTCTATGATACTGAACGGTGCCGTCGAATCAGGATGGGGAACAGCCGTTTCTTTGCCGGAAAATAACGGCGTACTTGTACTTCTTTCATATACACCGGACGAATACTATGATCAGCTCGTACAGTTTGTAATATCCTGCGTTGACAGCGTATGCACGGACAGAGGAAGCTACTATTGCGCGGGGCCCGTAACAACATTCGCATTTCCGGAAGAAGCATACGAAAACCACACTGTGACAATCGCGGATGTTGACATCACGATACAGCTTGACAGCGCTGCAGTTGAAGCCGATGAGTTTGTCATTGAACGCGAATATGCTGTTTTGCTGATGTACCAGGAGTCCGAACTGTGGCAAGAAGCATGGCAAAGATATTACCGGCAGATCTTCAGGAACGAGTGCGCCCGGCTTGAGAAAGCGGCTTTCTCCATTCAGAACAAACTTACAAGAAAGCTTAAAGGTGCGGAGAAAATTCCGCAGGCACTTCTTTCTTGGGTTCAGGGAATGCCGTACGAAAGAGAACTAAGCTCATCCGATTTCACTCCGGTGACAAGCATTTTTTTCGGAGAAGGTTCCGATTGCGACAGCCGCTCAATGCTTGTGGCTATTCTTCTTTATCAGATGGGCTACAAAACAAGCATCTTCATTTCTGCTGAGTACGCACATGCACTGACAGGTGCTGTACTCGACAAGCCGGGCGCAAAAATCACGCTCGGAGAAAACACTTTCTTGCTTGGAGAAACAACTGCCCCTGTTGATTTCGGGCTTGTTCCGAAAGACATGAACAACACCGAAAAATGGATCGGGGTTGACTTCAACTTCTTTTAAAATACAAAAGCCTTGCCATTTTGTGAAGTGTTCTCTGGCAAGGCTTTTTTTTCCGCGCATCTTACTCTCGCGGTTCGTTTCACCGATTACTCAACTGTCAACAAATTGTATGCATCCATAGGAGTAGCCGCATTGATGAGCGACTCACGAAGCTCCTTGTTCTTTATTTTCGCGCTGAAAAATGAAAGTGTCTGTAAATAATATGCATGCTGATTGTAAGCCGCCGCGATCATGAAAAGAAGGCGAACAGGTGTGTCATCGATCGTCTGGAAATCAATGATGTCAACCTTACTGATACCAACAGACATAACAAGATCCGTAACAGAAGAAAGCCTTACGTGCGGAATGGCAATTCCACGACCGATTGCGGTTGACATAAGATCTTCTCTTTTTAATATCTCTACGGCAAGCTCGTCACTGTACTTAACCTGTGGAGCAGTGCTAAGGTTTGCGGCAAGCTCCAAAAGCGCATCATGCTTTGTTGAATGATTCAGGAAAATTATACGGTCAGGAGAAAGGATGTTCTTTACCTGTATCTGATTTCCAGGTGCAACAGCTTTAGTGCCGGACGAAAGCCTTTCATTAACCCATTTCTCAATCTCAGATTTCTTGAACCGCCATACAGTACCAATCTTGCCAGACGGAACCTCGCCCTTCTGCGCCCAATCATATACTGTACGCTCAGAAACTCTGAGATATTTAGCAACTTCCTCAATTGTAAGAATATCGTCTTCCAAAATAAACTCCTAACAAAATAGAAAACTCCTAATCTGATGTAATATTTTGCAATGTTTGCGCTTTTTTGTCAAGTGTTACGTTCGCGCTATTTATTTTGCAAGCTCATGGAGCGCATCATAAGGATAAAGTTCACCCAAAGTTGTCTTCACGACATTCTCCCACTTGTTGCCAAAAATGACAGGAGTTTCCGCCGGCGCGAACTCAGAAAGTACCTGACGGCATATTCCGCAAGGACTTACCGGATAATCGGCATCTGGTGTCGCAATTGCGATTGCGCTGAAAGTTCTGTAACCACGGGCCACAGCCGCGAAAACCGCCGTCCGTTCAGCGCAGTTGGTCGCACCAAAAGAACGATTCTCTACATTTACTCCGGTTTGAATCTCGCCGTCAGGCAAAAGCAAAGCCGCTCCCACACGAAAATTAGAATACGGCGCATATGCGTTCGCCGCAACTTTCATCGCCTCTGCATAAAGTTTTTCAAAATCCATATAAACCTCCATGATAATTATCAATCTCTTGCAAATCTTTTTTACCTATTATATCATAACTTATTATGAATCCTCGCAAAAAAAAAGCATTAATAATTTTTTCTTGTTTTTTGTTTATCATATTATACTTAATCTTCGCAGCGGCTCCAATTGACAGCACGTTTAAGCTGAATTCCAAGTGGAGCATTTCACTTACAGATACCCCTGTTGCTTATGAAGACGGTGGCATTCCGTTCAAAACAGGCCAGTTTTTGGGCTATTTTTCAAGGGAAGGCTCATTAACCGCATTGACGAGCTTTCCTTACATGGCTTCAATTTCAAAAGATGCTTGGACAACATATGTCGCGGATGCAGAGCAAACTCCTTTTTATGCACCGGACGGAACGCTGCTCGGAACCATAAAAGAAGCTGGCTTTCCATGGCTCACAAACAAAGGAAACTATCTTTTCCTTCCTGGCGGAACAGGATTCGACAAGCTTGATCAGTATGGAAACTCGCTTTGGAGATACGAGGATATTTCGCCTATAACGGCTTTCTCAAACTCATCGGATGGATGTATTGTAGGTTTCGCCGACGGAAAGCTAGTTACATTCAAAAATGACGGAACAATCGATTATTCGATTTATCCGGCTGGCAGCGATTACCAGATTATACTCGGAGTTGATATTTCGGAGCAAAACGGACTTACGGCTTGTGTCTGCGGAATTGACAGACAACGTTTCATTCTGTTCAAGAACACGGACGGTCAGAACAAGATTATTTATCATGAATACCTTGAGAATAATCTTCGCGAGCAGACATTCGTGAAATTCAGCCAAAACAGCGACAAAGTTTTTATAAACGATTATGCAGGGCTTGGAATCATCGATTGCAAAACATTGACGTCAAAGCATATTCCACTGGATGGAAAAATAATTGCGATCGAAGAGCAGCCCGAAAACAACATGTTTTTTGTGCTCACCAAACATAACGGCTCATATTCCGTATATCTTTTCGAAAATCCATCGGCAAAAGTAGGATGCTTCAGTTTTGAAGCTTCAAATGCATTCATAACAGCAGACGGTTCTGATCTTTTCATTGGCGTAGACTCTACTATATCAAAATTCGAGGTGACAAAATGAAGCATCTGAAATCGATTTTTCTGGCGTTACTTCTAGCTGCGATGTATCCGGCTTTTTCATTCAACTGGCCGCAGCTTCTTTTTGAATCTGATAATTTTTTTGCATTTTTCGGGGAGCCACGGGGCAGCACATACACGAATTCTTTGCAGTTTATGGCTCAAGATGCAGTCACAGCCGCCGATTCTGGCACTGTTCTTATTTCCATAAGAACAGACACAGCCGATATGGGCTGGTTTCCTTCCACATTGGGAAACGCTGTGATATTAAGTCACAGGAACGATATGATGACTGTATACGGAAATCTTGAGACTATCCATATAGATTCCGATACATCCGACGTTACGGAAGGAAACCTTATCGGAGAAAGCGGTTCTTCAGGATGGCAAGATGGTTTTAGCAGCCTGGAGTTTCAAGTAATCGACACGAAGGTAAAAACAGTTATAAATCCGCTCGTTTTAATGCCAAGCATCGAACAAAAACAAAAAATCCCGATAATAGAGAACCTGCAGGCTTCATCCGATTCCGGTACGTGGAGCGTTGCCACACAAGGAACTAAACTGAGCGCAGGTATATACTCGCTATACATTGCACAGCAGCCAGACGGCATGACATACAAAACAACCGTAGCTGTAAACGGAGCTGTCACCGAGACAATATCTTACAACATGCTTAAACAAGATAAAAACAGGCTTTGCTTCTCAGGAAAGCGAAACTATACTTATAACCAGATTTTCCCGGACAAAGCTCGCCAATTTGTTGCCGAAGTAATCCTTTCAAAAGGAAAAAACACTATCTCCGTTACAGTAGAAGATATCTTTGGCAACGAAAAGACATTATCATATACAGTAGAAGTAATTTAAAAAAACAACCCCGACGCAAGCATCGGGGTGATTGTTCTGATAAGATATTTAACTCAGATACGAATTAACCGAAAAGATGCTCGAACTCGTGCATTTTCTCCATTGCGCGAGCTTTACAGCCGCCGCATGCAGAGCCTATCTTCGTTCTTGACTGAAGATCTTCCCATGTGCGTGCGCCGTCCTTGTAAGCTTCTTCCAAATCTTTATCGGTAACATTCAAGCATGTGCAGATAATTTCAACATCTTCCGTACCTTTGAGCGACGGAAGCCCTTTCTTTTCAAGATAATCGTCGATGGCTGCGCGCAAAGCTTTGTCACCGAGCACTGAGCAGTGAATTTTATTCTCCGGAAGTCCGCCGAGTTTCGCAACGATATCCTGCGGCTTAAGTCGGTATGCTTCTTCTATCGGCATTCCTTTTATAGCTTCGGAAAGAATCGACGTAGATGCGATTGCGCTGGCACAGCCATATGTCTTCCACCGGCAATCTGTGATTTTTCCATCGCTGACGCGGATAAGGATAAGCATCTGATCGCCACATTTAAGGTTTCCAACGATTCCGCGTCCATCGCACGGCCATTTGCTTTCATCTTCCATAAGAACATTCTTTGGATTCATAAAATGTTCTTTTACAACTTCACTATATATCCAATCGCTCATATCAAAACTCCTTATTTGCTGTTCATATTGCTATATGCTGTGGACATTTTCCGAAGCATTTCAATTACAGGAGGGAAATGCTCCAGCACGTAATCAACTTCTTCTTCGGTGTTGTACTTGCCAAAGCTGAATCTTATAGAGCCATGAGCAAGCTCCGGTCCAAGACCTGTCGCAACAAGGACGTGCGACGGTTCCAAGCTTCCTGATGCGCAAGCAGAACCAGTCGAAACATCAACACCAAGCAAGTCAAGATGAAGCAGTATTGACTCTCCTTCCGCGCCGGGGAATGA
>JAIKVO010000113.1 GCA_024685655.1 Treponemataceae bacterium | reverse complement strand
CCTCCTTGTTATTCTTTTTCTTCCTGCTTAAGTTTTCTCTTGTTTTCGTACATTCTTTTGTCCGCACGATGAAATACTTCCGATACCAGACAGTCTGTTTCAGAATTGTATTCAGCTATTCCGGAAGCCACGACCGGGCCGGATTTCGTTTGCAAATTTTCCTCAACTTGGGTTTGCAAACTTTTCATCAGGGTCTCCCTGTTTGAATAATCGTTGTCTCTCAAGAATACAACAAACTCGTCACCACCAATTCTGAATACCGGGCTATGAGAAAAAACATTACACAAAAGCTTTGCCGCTTTCTTGATAAATTCATCACCTGCCACATGACCTTCTGTATCGTTTATCTTTTTCAGGTTATTTCCGTCACACACGACAAGAGCAAAAGGCATGAAATCCATTCCGCTATCAAGGTTTGCCTGAATTGATTTTTCCAGTTCATTAAAAGCGGTTTTGTTTTTTACTCCTGTCATCTCATCACGTCTTGCAAGTTCCTTTTCAGTATTCAGAGCTTTTAGATGCTGTTTCTCTCTTTCAACCTCATTATCAATATTTTCAATACCAATTATATAATGAGTGCCATTCGTGGTTTTTCTCACAGTCATTCTGACATAATGCGATTTATTGAACGCCACAATCTGGTAATCTAAACTGCAGCTTTTCTGATTCATAAGAGTGCTGATTATATAATCTTTGTTGATAAATCCGAGTACACGGTCACGATCATTTTTATGAACAATATTAGAAATATCAATTCGGGATTCTTCAAAAAAATCATCCCCAGATCTCTGAACATCTACTTCACCATAAATATTTCTGCATTGGTAACTTATAAAACTAGAGTCTTTTGTATCAACGTAATAAATTACGTCATAATTGATAGCCAGAATTTCTGCAACCTGAGTGAATGTGACATGTTTTTTTTGATTTTCAAGCCGCATGTTCTCGGCAGTGATTTCATCTTCTATATCTTTTTCATACAGAACAAAATGTTTGTTATCATTGACACATATCACCGTGAACTGAAAATGCCTTGGCTGCTCGTCAATCATCAGTCTGTATTTATAGGAATATGATTTTTTTCCTTCCAGATTTTTTAACATTGCTTCTTTGCTGTACAGGTTCCTGGCAAATTCCCTGTCATCAGGATGTACATATCTTTCAATATTCGCCAAAGTTTCAGCGTAAAAATCTCGACCTCCCACAGGAACATTCATTGATGCGTATTCTTGGCTTGTTGAGAATTCACTGAATTCTCCAGTCTCTATATTGATGTAATACATTGCATCATAATCTTCTGCGAGGCTTGTTGCAATGTTATCATATATCTCTTTTTCTTTTCTCTCTCTGGCTTCAACAAAGGAGTGAACCACACAGATTCCGATTATAAGTCCTGTGGCATAGAATGGATATCTGGAATCGAGTATCTGGAATATCAAAAACAATTCCATCACAAGGCAGGTGAGTCCGACGGCTGCGTATCGCGCTTTCTCGCTACCGGTTGATTTGTGTGCTATAAGAAGCATGTATGTTGATGTCACCACGTAAAGGACAATCTGTAAAATGAAAGCGATATGCCTGCCTGGTTCCGTAATATATTCATGTTGTTCATTAAATGAAAAAATAAAAGGATAAAAATAGTTGATTAACAGATATATAAGTGCCAGCGTGAACATAGTCCACACTGCATAGAGAAGAGCCTTGCTTTTTCGGCCGCGCTTGTCCAGATATGCAACGATATAACGCATCCATGTCAGCATTGTAAAGAACATAAAAAGGAAATACAGTACACAATCAAAATATAAGACAGGAAAGATAGCGTCTATTTCGTGATTTTCGTACAAAATGCCCCATGCAATATCCGCGATAAAGTAACAGTTCGCCGCAAGCAGAAAATATCGGTAACGGGTAACTGACTGCTGTTCATTTTTCAGCTTTCCGAACCAGCACCTTATGTTCTTAAAAGACTCCCGGTTTATTATGAGGTTAAGTATTAATGCAAGTGCGCTTATGATTGAGTAAGACATTTGACTAATATTTATAGTATATTACGTTGTTGATTTTTTCTAGTTATTTTTTCATTGGATTTACTGGCCTGTTTCATCGGGATATCCCCAAAATTTGCCTTTGTGAAAATTCGGATTTCCAAGAGGTTTTGCTGTGAGTTTAAATATCACACAGCCATCCGGGCAAACAATTGTTTTGGTGTATTTGCTGTCGCCGCCAAGGTTTTCTAAATCACCGCCACTACGGATTGCTTCCATCAAAGGATAAAGCATCATCATAGTTTTGGAGCAGATTCCGAATCCATCCTGATTCACAGGGCAACCGTATGTGCAGGTGTACTTATCACCAATTTCTTCACCGTTACGACAATACCGTTCGGTGTGATCTCCACGAAGGAAACCTGTAACTTCTACAGAGAATTCATACTCTTCATCGTACCATTTTTTCATTTTGAAGTTTCTCCTTTTATGAGCAATTGTTAAATATAACGGCAAACAAACATCCCGTATTCTTTGGGGACTGATAAAACACCGTTTTTCTGCAGTTTGCTCAAAGATGATTTTATTTCATTTTTTGGATATTGAGAAAGCTCCGTCATCGAAGTAAGCGAATAGACATACTCAACCAAATCATCGAGGTTTGTGACCTCAAGCGAGTCCTTGTATTCAAGCAGATTTACGTTTTCGAAATGCTTTCTCAAAATATCCGGCCCATTTTGAAGCGTAAAGTTTTTGTTCACCTTGTCCGTAACACCGTAAGCGTGCAGACTTTTGCTAAGAAACTCTATAATGCCGTGTTCGCCATAAGTCGCCGCATAAAAAGTTCCGTCGGCTTTCAACACCCTTTTGACTTCGCTCAAAGCCTGTTGTAAATCCGGGACGTGGTAAAGCATCATATTTGCAATAACAACATCAAAATGATCATCTTCAAACGGAATATCCTGGATATCGATTACTTTGTATGAAACTTCAGAAAACTGTTTTAGATTGTCCTGCGCTGTTTTAATCATTCCTTCAGAAAAATCAGAAAGCACAAGCTCGGAGCATTTTGCGATAATCTCCGCGCGATTTTGCCACATATTGCCAGTGCCGCAACCGAGTTCCAGCACTTTTGCGCCAGAGGGTATCTTGTAATTTGAAAAAATCCAGTTTGCAAAGCCTGTTTTGTTTGTAGAATATTTTTCGTGAAATGAAATGCGTTGGTTCAAGTTTGCCGAGGTCGCGTATTGAGCTTTTACGTTTGCTTTGTTGTTTAAGGTGTCCATTGAAAAAATATACTAGATTTTGTTGAAATGATGCAATGTCAACAACGAATGTTTTCTGTTTTTAAATCGCAGTAATATCTGCCTTTGGACGCTGTGAACTTCAGAACACAATAATCTGGATCAGTTACGCCTTTTTTGTAGAACAGCGTGTCGCCTCTCCGCCAGATAGAGTTTTTTGTCTCCTGATCTGTCATCACCTCCATTTTCCCAACAAGCATCAGTCCTTCGTACTTAATAAGTCCTTTGTGGTAAAAGTAAATGCTTGCGTTTGGGTTCTCCAGAAACTGCTTTACTCGCATTGATGATGTGTTCGTAGAAAAATAAAACTCTTTTATCCCGATGTGCTTTCTAGGCTTTAACATGGCCTTTACGTTCGGAAATTTCTCATCATCCACCGAACAGATAAAACTGACTTTCTGCTTGTCTATGAACTTTTCTAACTGTTTTAACTCCATTTACGTCTCCAGCTGATTAAATCTTTTCAAAACCTAGCTTTAATAATTCAATATCTCCAGGACAGAACTCAAATTTTTTTAGTTCATCTTCACTAATCCATCTTATTTCAGATATTTCTTCTTCATTAAAAATTGGCTTGTCTAATAATTCACCATAATAAGCAATTGTAATGTACATCAAGCCGTTTAGATACATCGCTCTTGAATGTAAATGTTCCAATCCCTTGATTCTGCAATTGATTTCTTCTTTTACTTCGCGGATTATACAATCGTTAAAATCTTCTCCGAATTCAAGATTTCCGCCTATAACTTCCCACAAACCCGGAAAATATCTCTTATTCATGCTTCTTTTTGAGATTAGGATTTGTTTCTTTTCTCTGTCGATTGGCAAAAATGCACAACCAACCATTTGAATCTTGTCTACCATTTTCGTCTCCAATGTGAAGCGCAAGTTACGAAAGTGAAGAATTCCTTTCCATTTAAACTTTGTAAGGATTATTTACTATAAATTAGCTGCTTCCTTGCTTGAGGGATTTGTTTTTATAAATTTTTCTTTTTCAGAATCTGTTAAAGAGGAAATAGAAACCCCTTTCTCTTTTGCATATTCTCGCATAGCTTTCATATTTACAAAATAGGGAAGAGTATTTACATCTATTGGAGAATAAGTTTTCTGCATGTAAGAATTATATTTGTTCATCTGTTCATTCATATGTATAAACCTCCATTATTTGTTTCATCTGGTCATCGAATATTCCAAAATGAAATTGATGAAGCATACAAATCGGTTCTGCTCCGAGTTTTTCAACATAGTGATGCAGTAGTTTTTCATCAGCAGCAAAACCAAATATATCGCCATTATATCCATATTCAACAGATTTTTTTCCTGCTATGGCGAATAAATGACCTCCAACACCTGAATATTTTGGTTCGTCGGTCAATTACTTATTATTTTGGGGAGCTGTACACATCCACTGTATATAAAGTGCTCCTGCATCTGGATTATTTTGAATGGAAACTAATCCCTGCATATCCACAGTTCCTTTTAAGACGAGTGCGTACACTTCTGAATTTTTAGTCAACTGAGACCAATCGATATACCACCCATTCTTTTGTTGTATTTTTCTAAAAATGAACTTCTCCTTATGCGGATAACTTCAGTATCAATAAGTTCCCTGTAGCGTTATCTTTAAGACACGGAGTAAAATCATCCACATAGACAGAGATAAATCCAGAATCCATGTTCATAGTATATCATATAAAGTACTTTTCCGCATTAAAAATACAAACAACTCTAACAGCGGGGCGCGGTTACGAAGCAGTACTTTCTTTTCCTTTCATGAACTTCAGGATAATAAGAAAGACTACCAGAATAACCGGGAAAATTCCGCCGAAGAAAAGCCCCTGCTGCAGATTGTCTCCGGCTTTTTGCGAAATCATTCCGACAATGCTCGGCCCGATAGAGCCGCCCAAATCTCCTGCCATTGCAAGAAGCGCGAACATAGCGGTTCCACCAGTAGGAATCTTTTTGGAAGAGATACTCAGGGTTCCTGGCCACATGATGCCCACAGAAAATCCGCACATCACGCAGCCGGCGAGTGCGACCACAGCGTTATGCGAAAGCGATGCCATGATATAACAGATAAGACAAAGCACGCCGGAACCAATCATAAACTTTGTGAGCTCTACTTTTTCGCCAAACTTTCCGTAAAAGACACGGCAGATTCCCATGGTGACAGCAAAAAGACAAGGCCCGGCAAGGTCACAGACAGTTTTAGAAAGACCAAGACCAGACTCAACAAAAGCCGAAGCCCACTGCGCCATAGAAAGCTCGCTTGCGCCCGAACAAACCATCAGTACAACCGCCACCCAGAAAAGCGGCGACTTAAACAGTTGAAGAATTGTCATCCCTTTGCCTGAGTCCACAAGTTTTTCGATAGGGCAGGTCGCGAAATTATAAATGTTGTAGAGCGGAATGAGCGACCAGAAGCATGCGACATATTTCCAGTTATCGATTCCAAAAATTGTGAAAAGCAGGCTTGAAATCACTGTAACACCGAGCCAGCCCCAGCAGTAAAAACTGTGAAGCAGGCTCATTGTTTTTTCTTTGTTTTCAAAAGGACAGGCTTCTACAATCGGTGAGCAGAGAACTTCGATTAGGCCGCTGCCGATGGCGTAAAGCACGACGCTTATCATGATGCCCGCAAAAGCAGAGGGCAGAAGGTCCGGGAGGAATGCCAGCGCAATAAGCCCGACAGCAGAAAAAACTTCGGAAGTCACAATGCTCACGCGGTAACCGATTTTATCAACAAACTTCGCGCAAAAAATATCTACAACAAGCTGTGTAAAAAAGAAAGCCGTCGGAATGAGCGCAATAAGTCCAAGCGGAATCTTATAATCATTGTGAAGCTTTAAGAAAATCAGTGGCGCAAAGTTTGCCGCAATCGCCTGAGTGATAAATCCCAGATAACACGCGCGTAAAGTTTTTTTGTAATTTGGTTTAGATGTTGTTGCCATTAATACCTATGCCTGAATCCACTGACACATTCCGCTGCCATGTTCCTCGTCTGGGCGCGTAAAGAAACCAAACTTTTTGTAAAATTCCTCTTTGCCTTTTGCTGCCATAAGACTAACCATTACGCGCCAGCCTGGTTTGAGATTGCTCCTGATATATTCCAGCGCATTATTCATCAAAGCACGACCAAGCCCCTGTCCCTGATATTCAGGGCGCACAATTACATCTGCAATATAAACGACATAACCGTGATCCCATAACACACGTAAAAGTCCTATACACTTGCCATCCTTTCTGAAACAGCAAAGATGGGTTGTGCGCTTAAGACCTTCGGCAGCCTGCTCAACAGGAAACAGGCTCCAACCTACAAGCTGGCGAAGTTCCATGTATTCCTGAGGTGTAATTGTATCTGTAATTTCATAATCCATAGTTTTGTCCTTTACGAAAGTATAAGTATTAGATATAGTAAACGCAAGTTATAAAACGAGGTTCCTGTGAAAATTGTTGTTTTGGCGGGCGGTATAAGTCCGGAGCGTGATGTTTCACTTTGTTCTGCAAGTCTTATTGCGAATGCACTTCTTACAAAAGATCACGAGGTTGCTTTTGTTGATGTATATGTTGGTATTCCAGAGGGAACTCTGCTTGAAGACCTTTTTGTCACAAAAGAATCTGGAAAAACTTTTTCTTATGCAATCCCGGAAACAGAGCCCAATCTTGAAGCGCTGATTGCCGCTAACGGTGGTCGCCGCGATTTGATTGGTCCGGGTGTGCTTGAAATCTGCAAGCTGGCGGACGTCGCTTTCCTCGGGCTTCACGGCGGAATGGGTGAGAACGGACGGCTTCAGGCTGTGCTTGACTGCTTTAATATTCCTTATACAGGTTCTGGTTATATCGGGTGTGCCCTGGCAATGGACAAGGCTTTGAGCAAGAACCTTTTTGTGAATAGCAACATTCCTACCCCAGAATGGCTCCTTTTTGATCCTGCAAAAGATTCAATGGAAACAGTGCGTGCCAAAATTGGATTTCCTTGCGCTGTAAAACCGATTGGATGCGGTTCCAGTTGCGGAGTTTCTCTTGTCCATGCTGATGAAGAATGGGAACCCGCAATAAAATATTCCACAAAATATGAACCTGTCTGCTTGATAGAAAAAATGGTTCATGGCCGCGAGTTTTCTATAGGAATTCTTGACGGCAAAGCACTTCCGATAATTGAGATTCGCCCTAAACAGGGCTTTTACGATTACAAAAACAAGTACCAAGCTGATGCTACAGAAGAAATATGCCCGGCACCTCTTTCTGCGGAAAAAACGAAGGAAGCCCAGAATCTCGCCCTGCGTGTTCACCGCCTGTTGGGGCTTGGAAACTATTCGCGCGTTGATTTTATCCTTTCTGAAACTGATGATAAGTTTTACTGCCTAGAAGCAAATAATCTTCCGGGAATGACACCAAACAGCTTGCTTCCACAGGAGGCTAGGGCTGTTGGCATTTCTTACGAAGATTTGTGCGAGCGGCTTGTGTTTTCGGCTTCGGTCAAGCAGTAAGACTTTCGCCCAAGCCGTTGCGCCATATTACTTCTGGAACAATCACATATTTTATCTTTTAATATCCCAAACGCCATTTACACTCAAAAAGTCTTTGGCTATTTCTTTTGAGAAATCCAGACCGTTATCGCTGTTTGTAATACTAACCACATATTTATTATCAGCAGGATATAATACATAAAGACTTTGAAATCCAGGATTAATGCCAGAATGCCAATAAGTTTCTCCTCTGCTTTCGGATTCAATGGCAATTCCAAGGCCCCAGCTGTTTTTATCGTCAATATTTACAGCAGAAAGGAACATATCTTTAAGTGAATCATCGCCATCGTTGTACTGCTTCATAAGTTCGCTACAAAACAACGACATATCTTTGGCAGTAGAGCGAAGAGTATATGCACTGTTTGCTTTTCTTGGCACGATATCATTAGTTGCAGGAGCACAAACCGGCACTGTAAAGCCAAGAACCAAAACTAAAATGGTCAAGACCGGCATACATGAAAAATAAAGCCCTCGTTTTTTTCTCACAAATACCATGATTGTTCCGACAACAACAAAATAAATCCAGAAAATAAAAGCAACCTTTGACACCAGAACAAAAAGCATGAAAAGTGAATTCAGCAAACCTGCGGCAATATAAGCAACAAAATATGCAGTTTTCATTTTAAATAATTTGAATCTGCTTATTGCACCAACAACGACCAGGATAACGAATAAAATAATGAAAGCCAGAATAAAACCTGCAAAAGAATAAAGCACTGATGAAGAAAGTCTTATATACGGAGTGACTGTCTTTTTGTATTCGAATGTACTGTTACTCATTCCCAACGGTTCAAAAACATAATAATTCGCCGCATTTTCATGACTCATACCGCTGATATTTTCAATTACATTCTGCAGATAAATATACCCTACTCCAGAGTATCTGAATTCTTCACCCGGATTCGAATACAGCTTTTTATCAACCCCCAACTCATAGGAAGGTGAAAATCCGCCGGTGTGGCACAACAATTGTCTTAACGTAATTTCTTTTATTCTTTCATCCTTTGTAATAAGATTGGAATCAAGATATTTTGCAATCGAATCGTCTAGACCTATCTTGCCTTCCTGAACAATTTTAAGCGCAATATAAGCAGTCACAGTTTTTCCGTTCGAACCAAGTTCAAATACGGAATTTTCATCTATCTCTTTTCCGAAATTCTCATATGTAATCTGACCATTTTCAAAATAAACAATCGAATAATCTTTTAATCCGTATTTTTGCGCCAGATCATTGTTATCTGCTGCATAAGCTGTAAAAGTGGCGGATAAAAGAATTACTGCAATCAGTGAAAATAAATGCTTAAATCGTTTTTTCATAGATTCCTCCTAAAGTACCACAGCGCGAGTGTGCGCATAATAACGAGATAATTATGTTTTCAAACCTTCTTTATTGGATGGCGAATAACAGTTTTCCATTTTTCGCTCTCGGTTTTCCGTGGGTCAGACAGATAAATTTCGTGATGAAGCCGAACCTGATTTATATCATTTTCATAACCGAGCTCTTTTATGTAGTCATCCATGAGCATAACAGAAGCAGGTTCATCATCATAAGAGCCGATGTGCATAATTTGAACACAAAGACCTTCATCAACTGTCAAGAATTCTGCAGATGAACAATCGAGCTTCTTTTTCTTTGTAGCAGTTTCTACAGCCCATTTAAAATCTTTTTCTGTAATAAAATCAGGCAGACGGATTACTGAAATCCAGTTAAAAGAAGATTTATCTGAATAATTTACGCCATCTATTCCATCCTGCCACCAGAAGCCCTCAAGGGGAGGCACTACATACTCAAAGAAACCTTCAATTTTGTAATCAGTTTTGTAGCTCATTTTTAGCGTATATGCCACAGCATATAAAACTCCGACTGCTTGCTGATAAGAGCCGCCTTCTTCGTTCGGGTCTCCTTTTCCGCGCACAGCAATGTAATTTGCCCTAGGAACAGTAATGATTTCTGGTTTAGACTTGGGAAGATAAAACTCTTTGAATTCTTTCTTAAAATCAAATGGCATAATTTCCTTCTTTTAGTGTGATTCTATTTGAAATCAAACAAAACTGACAATTTATTTCTTCTTTATATACAGAAGGACAAAATTTAGTATGTCGTATAAACCTTTGTGTAAATATTCTTTTGCAAACGGCATGTCCTTTGTGTCACCATGAATGGGAATTACTTTTTCTTCAAGATCGTTTTCTTTTATTCTGGCGTAATTTTCTGAAGCCGGAATCCATAAATCAAAGGCATATACATTGCGTGCAGCGGTTTCATTTGCAATAAACATTGATGCTAAAGCATAGCCGCAGCCTAAATCTAAGGTCCTATCGAACGAAGCATCTCTGGAGCATTTTTCTATTAATTCATCCAACAGCCTGAAAGAATTAGGGCCCATCAAATAGTCTTTCGTAAAGTATTTTTTGTAGTCGTCTATGTTACTCATCTTTGTTCCTTTAAAGCCCTCGTGGCAACGATGCGAAGTGGCGTATGCTCGAATCACAGTTTTACCTTCGTGGCAACGATGCGCCAAGAACGGCACCGCCTTTATTTATCCTCAGTTTCTTTTTATTCAGTATAGCCGGGTTTTAGATAATTCGTCTGTAAAAATCTTTAATTCTTCATAATAGTTTTCAAAAATACTTATAAGACGATTTTTTTCTTGTTCTGTGACAGGGATAGGTTCATTTTGATTAAAACAAGCTCCTTTTTCTGACATGAAAATAATACAGAAAATGAGGATATATAGTTGTAACGCTTTTTCCTGAGATGGGTTCAGATTCA
>JAIKVO010000100.1 GCA_024685655.1 Treponemataceae bacterium | reverse complement strand
GCGAGGGGGCGACCGCCCCCTATCACTCGACCATTCGACTCACTCCGGCAGCGGTTTTATATACTTCCTGTACGCGCGGCGCAGGAAGAAAATCGCGACGAGCAACGCAGAAAGTTCCGCTATGGGGAATGCCCACCACACATTCGTCAGCGAGCCTGTAAGAGAAAGCAACCATGCCGCAGGGAGCAGCACTATCAGCTGGCGGATGAAAGAGCCAATCATGCTGTAAACACCCTGCCCCAATGCCTGGAAAACCGAGAAAAAGCAGATACAAACAGCCGCAATCGGGAAATGAATGCCGATTATGCGGAGCGCAGGGCGACCAAGTTCCAAAAGCTCATCTGACGGGTCGAAAAGCGAAAGCAGCTGATTCGGGAAAAGCTCGAACACAAGCAGTCCCACAATCATAATGCCTACAGAAATCTTTACGCCGACAATAATCGTGTCTATAATACGCTTTCTTTTTTTGGCTCCGTAATTGTATGCGATAATCGGAACAAGACCATTGTTCATGCCGAAAATCGGCATAAAAATAAAGCTCTGCAGCTTAAAGTAAACGCCGAAAACTGTAACGGCCGTCATAGAGAACGTGCCAAGAATCAAGTTCATGACGTACGTCATAACGGAGCCGATTGACGCGAGAAGTATCGACGGAACACCGACCTTGTAGATGTCGGCTATAACCTGACCTTCCGGCTTAAGATAGCGAAGCGCGAACTTTATCTCCTTGTTCTTGCGGATATTAAGCACGATAGAAATTATCGCGGCAATAATCTGACCAAGAACGGTCGCCACGGCGGCACCGGTAATGTCCATATCACAGACGAAAATCAGGATAGGGTCAAAAATGATGTTGATAATCGCGCCCGTAAGCTGCGACACCATAGAAAGCACCGTAAGACCTGTGGATTGAAGAAGCCGTTCAAAAAGAATCGCTATGAAACAGCCGGGACTCACAGTAAGAATGACCGTCAGATACTTAACGCCGTACTCAACAATCTCCGGATCGTCCGTCTGCGACTGAAAATAGACGCGCGGCACAAAAATCCCGATGATAATGAACACAATGAAGCTCAAAATAAAGAGAAAAATGCCGTTTCCCGCGGATTTGTTGACTTCCTCAAAGTTTTTCTGGCCGAGCCTCTTTGAAAGAAGCGCGTTAATACCGACTCCCGTTCCTGTGGCAACCGCAATTATAAGCGTCTGAATAGGGAACGCGAGCGAAACTGCCGTAAGAGCCTTCTCCGAAATGCGCGAGACGAAAATGCTGTCCACTATGTTGTAAAGTGCTTGGACGAGCATAGAAATCATCATCGGGAGAGACATTTGCACAAGTAGTCTTCCCACTGGTACAACGCCCATTTTGTTTTCTTTAAGTTGATTTGTGTTCTGTGACATAATGGAAAAATAGTATCAAAAAATGAAATAAATGTCAAAAAAATGCAGATTTTTCAATTAAATTCATATGGGGAAAAGTCTTTCCCCTAGGCTCAACCGGCATAAAATGCCGTTTTCGCCATCCCCATTCTCCTAAGGGGCTCTGCCCCTTAAAATCCCCGCAACACCCCAAAGTTTCCTTCCCAAAATTGAAAACATAACTGCTGTGCGTTATAATATATCTGTATGAAAAAGTTAATCACAATATCCGCTTTATCTTTATTTATTTGCATAACACTGCTTTCCGCGCAGATGAAAACATCATTCACACCTGAAGCACCAAAAGACGTAACCGCATTCAACGGACTTGTCGAAGCAGGTGGAACAGGCACACAGAACGAAACAGACGTGAGTATGCCGCCCAAAAAGCGCGGTCCGGTACAGCGTTACACAAAAACCAACATATTCGGCGAACCGATTCCGGACAGCTTTCTTTTCTACAGAGAACTTCTTACAGAGACGCAGCGGAACGCCTACGACGAAATATACAGGGCTCTGATGAACGGCTATGATGAAGTGCAGTTCACCACAAGAGTTAATAAATTTGAATACGAAGACATCGTAACAGCCGTTTATTACGACAACCCGGAGATATTCTGGTGGGCAGGACAAGCCAACTGGTCATACAACAGCGACTACATCATTACGAACGGCTCATTTACGTTCTGGCTTGACGACTCGGAGCGGAAAGCCGCGCAGGAAAAGTTCAAATCTATGACCGATCCGCTTATCTTTTACGCGTCCAAGCTCCCCGACGACATGAGCAAAATAAAGTATATAAACGACTATATCTGCCTTTCCACGGAATACGACTATGATGCGTTCAACAACAATGCGCTGGGCGGCAAACCACAGACAGCGTACAGCTGCGCCGTTGAGTACAAAACAGTCTGCGCGGGCTACTCAAAGTGCTTCGTGTACTACATGCAGCAGCTCGGCATTCCTGCCGTATCAATTTGGGGCGGCGGACACGAGTGGAGCCTCATAAAGGTAAACAACCAGTATTATCAGATAGACGTATGCTGGAATGACGACGGAAGAAACAACAAAAGCTCGTACCCATATTACTTCAACCTTTCTCACAGCGATATGCAGAGCATAGAGTCCCATTCACCCGAATCTTTGTGCGCACAAATAGTCAACAATCATCCGAGCACATCGAACGAAATGTCGTACACGAATTACTTCGGCTCGCTCGCGGAGGGAAGTCCGTACGTCTACACAGAGCTGAACAACTTTGATGATGACAAGAACAACGCAAGAAACATAAAAATCTACACAGAAAACCCAGTGTACATAAACATGGCAGATGCAGGGCGGTACATACAACCGGCGAGCACACTGATTTCTGACACAATCACTGCTCCTGCCACAAATCAGGAAACAGGTTTTCAGCCTGTTGTAATAGCTTCCATCAACAAAAAGGACAAAACAGGAAACAACTCGCAGTCATCAATGCAGTCTTCTGCAAGCGGCAATTCTTCTGAGTACGCAGAAAAGACAAAACGCGTTTATATATCAGATTTTGAGGATTACTGCGAAGTTGTTTGTATCAGGGAAGCTACAGAACTGAACGCTCTTGTAAAGGATTATTACGAGCCGGAAACAGAGGAGATGCTTGCATACTTCTACATAGAGAGCAGCAAAACAATAAGCAAGCTTGAATCATCGTTGAACAGCGGCTGCCTTGACACGACAATGGGGGAATATGCCGGCCGCATCGATTACGAGTATGCACTAGGAATCAGCGACAGCACGGACGACGGCGGCTACGTCTGCTACCTGTTCGTCTGGTTTGAATGAGCGACCCTAAAACCCCAATGTCTTAAACTTCCTGAAGAATCTTCACGTCAAGTTTGTTGAAAGGAATTTCAATACTTGCTTCGTCTAGTACTTTTTTGATCGCAACGAACATACCGTTTTTCGTTGGAAGAAAATCTTCGGGTTTGTACCAAATTGCGACCGTCATGTTGATGGAGCTTGAGCCGAAACCGTCAAACCAAACTTTTGGAGCAGGGTCTTTCAAAACTGTCGGACAAAGAGCCGGTGCGCGTGAAAGAACGTCAAGACATTTCTGCATATCAGATTTGTAATCGACAGAAACCCCGATTGTGAGCCTACGGCACTTAAAATACGAGTTGTTCGTAAGACTCTTGTCGATTATCGTGGAGTTCGGAATACGGACCATCTGGTTGTCATATGTGTGGACGCGCACCGAAAGAAGCTTGACTTCATCGACAACACCGGTAATTCCGTCAACGATTATCGTATCGCCTGGATGCAAGGAGCCTTCTGTTATTACGAAAAGTCCGCTTATCAGGTTGCTTACGGAAGTTTGTGCCGCAAAACCTAATGCAACTCCGGCAATTCCAGCAGCTCCCCAAAGAGCCGTAAGGTCAATTCCGAAAAGACTTAGCACGTAAAGAATCACGCTTGCATGAAAAATATATTTTATAGCTTTTTCCGCAATGGCAAGTTTTGCTTTTGAGAATTTTTTCTCTGGGATTTGTCGTATGCCGCGCCGAATCAGCCTGTATATCAACCAGAACAGCAGCACGACGAGCACTCCGCCGATGCACTTGAAAACGTTTTCCCAGGTAAAGACCATCTTTATCCAGTTCCAAATACCGTTCGTCTGTTTGAAAAACGCATCGTCAGCCGCATGTCCTACAGCCTCTGCGAAAGAGGATGGAGTTTCTTGTATTTTCTGGGAAACTACATCCTGTAAAACTTCTTCTTCCATAACATGAATTCTAATACGTAAACCTAACAATTACAAGTGGGCTTGTGGATATGAAATCAGGGGGCATCCGCCGCGTTGTTTTTATGTGTAAGTGCTGCAGTAGGAATTTACGGTCTGCGATGCGTAAGTGCGGCGGTCGGGCTTTACGCCGTTCCGCGCTAACCGCGCTCCATTCTCTGAGTGGAGATTTCTTCGTAAAACTCATAAATCTCCACTCAGAGAACGCCTTCGGCGCGGCTTCAATCCCTTGCCCGGTATAAAATCATCTGATAGAATTGATATCATGAATACATTAATCGACTTTATCAAACAAAGACGATCGTGCAGGGCTTTTACAACTGAGGCTGTCTCCGAAAATGATGTCCAGACGATTTTGGAATGTGCGCTTGCCGCTCCAAGTGGCATGGGAAAACAGACCTGGCAGTTTACAGCTGTAACGGACACAGCAAAAATCCAAAAACTTGCAAAAGCTGTCGCCGCTGCGCTGGGACGTGATTCTGGCTACACTATGTACGACCCGGCAGTGCTTATCATAACATCAAACGATAAAGAAAGCCGTTTCCGCGAAGTTGACAACGCTTGCGCTATGGAGAATATCTACCTTGCGTCAGAAGCTTTGGGGCTTGGTTGTGTGTGGATAAATCAGATAAACGACTGCTTCGATAACGAAGGAGTCCGCTCTGTATTACGTGAGTTCGGAGTACCAGACAACCACGGTGTGTATGGTGCAGCGGCAATCGGTTACAAAGCTGGTGCTGAGCCACGCGCAAAAACGATAATCGGAAAAGCTGTTATCGTAAAATAACGCGTACATATGTTTCCTTCTTCTCTTGCTGAGTCTCACTGCAGCAGTTCCGTCCAAGCTGGATGTTTTTGCAAGGATATTTGCGCTAATGTAAAAGTCGCGGTTTTTGACCTTGGTGGCACTCTTATGGAGTACAAAGGCATGCATCTAAGCTGGGACGGATACTATAAGGGTGCTTTTGAATACGTGGACAATTTTCTTTCTCTAGGGCTTTCTGCTGCGCAAATTGAAAATGCTGTCAAAACCTTAAAAGAATATAATCCGCGTATAAAACCAAGGGAAAAAGAAATCCCCGCTGAAAAGATTTTTTCAGATGCTGTCGCCGGGTGGAAAACAAATCTTCCGGTTGAAAAAATCATTTCTGCGTTTTTTGACTCACTCAGCCTTACTCCGGTGATTTACGAGGATGCTGTTCCTGTTTTGCAAAAACTGCGTGATTCTGGCATAAAAACAGCCGCTTTCACGGACGTTGCGAGCGCTATGCCGGACAGCCTTCATAAAAGCTATGTTGCACCGCTTATGCCCTTCTTTGACTTGTATGTTTCTTCCGTTTCGTGTGGGTATAGAAAGCCAAACCCCAAAGGGCTTCGCGACATAGCAGAGTTTTTCAACGTCCGTCCCGAAGAATTGGTTATGATTGGCGACACAAAGCGCGACATTCTGGCAGCTAAAAGTTTCGGATGTGCTTCTGTGCTTATACAGCGCGAAAATGGCTTTGAACCATCTGATTTTGGGCAAGACTATACAATTCACAATGCTCTTGAGGTTTGCAATTTAATTGCGTCCGGCGAGTAAATATGCGAACTTACACGAAAAAACAGTGAGGTTTTATATGAAAACAGATTTCGGAAAAAACACATTTTTGTACCCGATGCCGGTACTTATCGTAGCGGCATACGATGAGAACGGCGTACCGAACGCAATGAATGCGGCGTGGGGCGGCATTCACGACACGAACCAAATAGGCGTTTGTCTTTCGGCGGAACATAAAACGGTGAAGAACATGCTCGCCCACAAAGCATTTACGGTGAGCATTGCCGATGCCGCACACGTCACAGAATGCGATTATGTGGGCATCGTCTCTGGCAACGATGTTCCCGACAAGTTCGCAAAAGCAGGTTTTACCGCGACAAAAAGCAAATTCGTGGACGCGCCTGTAATAAACGAGCTTCCTATGGTATTGGAATGCGAGCTTGTAAGCTACGATGAGAAAACCGGCTGCACCGTCGGGAACATCATCAACGTAAGCGCGGATGAATCTGTGCTTACTGGCGGAAAAATCGACCCGGCGAAACTGAACCCTATAACTTACGACCCGGTGAACCATAAATACATAAAACTTGGTGAAGTTGTGGGAAAGGCTTTCTCCGACGGTCAGAGCATAAAAGACCGCCCGTAGCCGAATTTGCCTGAAACTTCATGCAAACTCATCTTTGTTTGCATGAAGTTGAGCCGATAAAACTGCAAAAATCGCACTGAAACAGGAAAAATGAGCCGATAAAATAAAAAATTGAGCCGATAAATTGCATTATTTCTAACATTTTGAGCCGATAAACTTGATTTTTGAGCCGATAAATTATATTATTTCCATATAAATGAGCCGATAAAATGAAAAGGGCTGTATATGGAATACATACTTTACAAGAAAAACATCCCTATCCTCATATATAAGGAGAACAATGAATATATAGAAGTTCTTCAAGTATACAACAAGGAACATCTGCCCGTTCATCTTTTCCTGAACGGAACCCCTTCCGCAGATAATCTTTACGCGCTCAACGAGAAGCTGGAGCACTTTCTTGACAATCGGCTCATTCCGTCTACCCGTGAAAATTTTACAGAAACGCTTGAAGAACTTGGAATTGACTCAAATTATGATCTTGCAAAAAAAAGCTGGTTCTTAAGTCTTTCTGACCAATACTGGATTTGTCCTTCGGAGCAAAAAGACAAACTTCTATGGGAAAACATCAATTTCTTTACAAACGAGTATGATTCTGCCATCGGACTTCGCCTTTTGAGCAGCACGAAAAGCTTGAACAAAAACACAAGCTCGTACTCTCCTGACATCACGACAAATGGTGAACTTTCAAAAAGGTGGTTCAAAAAGGACGGAATCAACTATCTTGAAAAAGCCGGAACAGGCACTGAACAGCAGGAACCGCTGAACGAAATACTTGCTTCTGAAATTTGTAAACGGCTCAACATATCCTATGTTCCCTATTACCTTACAATTCGTGATGACAAATATTATTGCTATTGCCCGGATATGGTGGACGAATCAACGGAAATCGTTCCGATGGACGCAGTTTATCAAGACCTGCATTTGATTAATGGAAAGTTCTATGACTACAACCAGCTTGTGAAACGTTGCGAAGAACTTAATATTCCAAACGCCGAAAATGATTTGCTCAAAATAATCCTGCTTGATTATATTATGGCGAACATCGACCGCCATTCGTACAACATCAGCTTTATAAGGAATTCCAACACGCTTCAGTGGAAAGGAGT
>JAIKVO010000096.1 GCA_024685655.1 Treponemataceae bacterium | reverse complement strand
TATGAACTCCTTGGATTTCTCCAAGACTTCTTTCGTTTTTGCGGCATCAAGTTTCTTCGGGATAATGTCCGCGACAGGCGGAACGGCGACGTTCTTAAACAAAAAGCCGACCATCTCCGCCGCGTCCGTAAGAAAGTGAAGTCTTTCTTTAATAAGCGGCATAAGTGCCATAAGTTTTTCGCGGATTTCCGCATCGCTGAGCTCAGCGGCGCCTGCTGCGACAGCTTCTGGTGCGATACAAAGCTTTCCGTCCTTGTCAAAAGCGATACCGGAATAAGATGGGCCGACATGCGGTGCCGGGAATTCCTCGCTCGCGTTTATCGGGATAGCAGCGTCGCCTGTTCCTGTTATGAACGGCAGCGTCCACTTGAAAAGCTCCTCATCGCTCATAGCGCGGATATACTGGCCGTTGTACCATTCAAGCTTCTTGTAGTCAAAAACAGCCGGAGCCTTGTTCAAATGCTCCAGTTTGAAAAGCTTCTCAAAATCGGCAAGCTCGTAAATGTCACGGCCGTCCTCGTAAGAACAGCCGAGCATAGCGACGTAGTTTATAAGAGCCTTTGGAACATAGCCGCGCGCACGGAACTCGTTCACAGATGTAGCACCGTGGCGTTTAGAAAGCTTCTGTCCGTCCTTTCCCATAACCATAGGAAGGTGGCAGAACTCAGGATAATCCCAGCCGAAAGCCTTGTACATTATAACGTGCATCGGTGTAGACGGAATCCACTCCTGCGCGCGCATAACGTGGCTGATTTTCATAAAATGGTCGTCAACAATATTGGCAAGATGATACGTCGGGAATCCATCGCTCTTAAGAAGAACAGGGTCCGGGCTTACATCCTCGTTTTTCCACTCGATGTCGCCAAGAAGCGCGTCGTGAAAGCGCGTAACGCCTTCCATCGGAACCTTAAGTCGGATAACATAAGGTTTTCCAGCGTCAAGATTCGCCTTAATTTCTTCTGGCGTAAGATGGCGGCAGTTGCGGTCGTAGCCAGGAGCCATCTTGTTTTTTGTCTGAAGCGCACGGATTCTTTCAAGCCGCTCCTCATCACAGAAGCAGTAGTAAGCCTGTCCTTTATCAACAAGCTCCTGCGCATATTTTTTGTAAAGTTCAAAACGCTCGGACTGAACGTAAGGACCGTATTCACCGCCCTTCGGACCGCCCTCATCCCACTCTATGCCGAGCCAGGCAAGCGTATCATAGAGATTTTGGACATATTCTTCACCGTAGCGTGTACGGTCTGTATCTTCAAGACGAAGGATGAATTTTCCGCCCTGACTGCGGGCATAAAGATAATTGAAAAGCGCGGTTCTTACACCGCCAATGTGCTGCATTCCTGTCGGGGAAGGAGCATAACGGACACGAACTTCCATAAAACCTCCAAAACGCGTCGCTCAATACAGCGTCACAAATCGCCACTGAGCAAAAAACTTATACGCGTAAAATTCTCATATTAACATCTTAATATACTATTTTACGCCAGATTAGGGAATAGACCAAACTGATATGGGCGAATTCTGGAGTCCGCTCCACAAGTATTCGCGAACTCCAGAACCGGGCTGCTACGTGTTCCGCCATCCGGCTCCATTCTTCCGCTCGCATAACGCTCGCTCCAGAACACGCACTCCGCATCCCTTTCGCAACCGGCGCTTCGCGCCGTTTATGCAAATATCTAAAAACTCCACTATTTTTTTACAAACTCGTTAAAAAATTAAAAAATCGATATTTTTGCCATAGTTTTTTTCTTTTTCGTACTGTTGCGTTCGTATAAAGAAAATGCAAGGTGAATACTAACGCCTTGTGAAACCTTAAATAAATGAGCAAGTTTTATGGAAAACAAAGAACTTACAATGGAAATTGACCACATCAATATGAACACGCAAGAAGTCATCAGCATCGACTGGCGAAGCAAGGGCATAAGACTTGATGTGTTCGCAAGAAACTCAGCTCAAGTTTTTGATATTGAGATTCAGACAACTGACACCGGGGAATTACCAGAGCGAGCACGGTATTATCAGAGTGCGATGGATTGCGCCGTTCGCGCGAGCGAACATATAATCGCAACCGGCGCGTAGCGATGGATATAGACTGTTTGAAAACTGGTCAGGATTACAAAGTTTTGAAAAACTCATATGTTATTTTTATCTGTATTCCTGACATTTTCCATAAAGGATTGCCAGTATACACGTTCGAGAACCTTTGCCGACAGGACACAACCATTCCACTCGGTGACCGCACTATAAAAAGCTTTTTCATTTCGGCAAATTGTGATAAACTTTTGAACGAGGAACAAAAGGCATTCATGCGTCTTGTAAGCGGCGGAGGAAGCTCAAACTCGTTCACGGACAGAGTTGCGCACCTTACCGAGGATGCCAAGCAGAACAACGAGTACAGGAGACAGTATATGGAATGGGAAAGACAGAAAGCATATGAATATAAACGTGGCAAGCAAGAAGGAAAAGAAGAAGCAAAGATTGAAGGCGCACGAAAAATGCTTGCAAATGGAAAATTATCTAACGAGGAAATATCTGATATTTCAGGACTACCATTGGAACAAGTCCAGAAACTACAGGCAGAACTTTCAGTTGCTGTCTAGACATATTTTTTTTAGCTATCTAACTTGTAAAAGCTCTAATCATCGAAACAACTGCTTCCTTTTGGGATTTTGATAGAGTCCGAAAAACGGCTTCGTTTTCATCAGATTTCTCTGCGCTTTTCTTGTGCAAAATAAAAAAATCACAGGGTTCAACACCTAAATATTCACAAATTAGGAAAAAACCATGCATTGTTTAGCAGAAATTTCGAAATCACATGCTATAATCGACGATGTTTTTAGGAGAAACGCGCATGAAGAAGTTTTTTGCCATTTTAATAGCAGTGTCCGTATTGTTTTCACTGACCGCAGCCCCATCTTCTGCCTCGACTGCCGCAAGCGC
>JAIKVO010000034.1 GCA_024685655.1 Treponemataceae bacterium | reverse complement strand
GATGTTCGCGACCAAGAAAAAATGGACTAGGTTCTCTTCATAATATTTGTGCGGAAGCTCCGTCAAAAAAGCTTTTGCCTCATCCGTTCCGAAAAACTCCTTTGCGACCGCGCGCATATCCGGCGTTCTAACCCCAATAATAGTGTCCGGCGAAATATTCGGCACAAGCTTGCTTTGGAACGCGCTGTATTTTTCATCCCGGTATTCCATAAGTTTTTCGTATATCGTCATAGAACTGTTTCCTTTTGCTGACTTATTTGTTCCTATTATATCATACAGAGTCGTACATTATAAGGATAGGATTTGAAACTTACGTCCGCAGTTGCATATGCTGCGGACGGCGAAGAAAACAATATCACAGTAACTTGAATAAGGGAAGTTGTTGTCAAAACGCCTATCCAAATTGAGATATACAACACGTCATATAAACAGGAAGATACGTTATTCCGTCTTTTTGGCTTAAATCCTCGGTGTGAAGAACAAACGACTCGTCCAATTGCTCCGAATACTTTGCCCGGAATTTCTTCAAAGATGTCAGCGTGTATCTTTTCCCGGATTTTACTTCCAACGGCGACACATTATGTCTGTTTGTCGTTTTTGACTTGGCAAGAAGAAAATCTATCTCCATTCTGTCATCTTTACCATTTCGTGACGGATTCGAATAAAAATACAAGCAGCGGTCGTTGGCAGTGAGCATCTGCGCAACTATGTTCTCAAAAATCATTCCTTCGTTTACTTCAAGCTTTCCGAAAAGCAGTTTCTTATAAATTTCTTCCGAAACTATTTCTTTCTCGTCAAAGGCGTGGCTTATAAGAAGCCCTGTATCTGCCATATACATCTTGAAAGCTGAATAATCCCTGTTCATTTTAAGACCAATTTTAGGAGCCGTGGAATTATAGCAGATGTTGGCAATCATTGAATCTTCAAGCCAAAGGAATGCGCTTTCGTAATTCCTGAATTTCGCGCCCTTTCTGAGTGCGGAAAGAGTAAATTTTTTCTCGTGTTTCGAAAGCTGCGCCGGAATTTCGTCAAAAATGCTTTCAACCTTGCTTTCATACCCTTCGGCATATTTTTTTATATCTGACCTGTACAATGAAAGTATATCCCTTTTTACCAAATCGACCGACTCAAAATCGCTGCTTTCAACATATTCTTTTACGGCTTGCGGCATACCACCTATCACAAGATACTCGCGGAAAAGAGTCATGACTTTGCGGTGCATTGCCTGACCAAGAGGTTTTCTGTTCTTGAAGCAGTCGTTCACGAGCGGCATGATAAGATCTTCGCCCTTTGCCCAAAGAAATTCCTCGAAATCCATGGGATACATTTTTATATGCCTTTCTTCCGACGGGATGACAATATCCTTGACGTTTTTCTTTATGGACACCAACGAACCTGTTTCAATATAATCGTACCGTCCATCTGCCACCAGGAATTTGATTGCGGCTCTTGCCCTTGGACACAGCTGAACTTCATCAAAAATAATGAGGGATTCTCTTTCGTACAGTTTTACATTATAGGCAGCCGAAAGATACATAAAAAAACTGTCGAGATTTCTTAGGTTCATGTCGAAAAGGTTTTCAATTTCTTTTCCAACCTCGTTGAAATCAATCAAAATGTAAGACTTATAGTTGTTCTCTGCGAATTGCTTAACAACTAAGCTTTTGCCGACACGCCTTGCACCGTCGATCAACAAAGCGTTTTTGCCTTTATTGTTTATTTTCCATTCCAAGAGCTTGTTTTCTATCTTTCGTTTCATATTACGCACCAAAACAAGATTATCACAAGGATATTTTCGCACCAAAACAAGATTATTGAATAGGCGATTTGGCACCAAAACGAGATTATCGGCGCGAATGAACCGGGGTACGCCCTTAATATAATTAAACATTGAAGAATCGGCTGAGTCGTTGTATACTTGTAGAATACATTAAAATACATGGAGAAACAAATGACGGAAGGATGTGACATGATTGCGAGTCTGCAGAATCTGCCTGAGGTGCAGGTTGCGGACGGCATTAAGATTAAAAGGGCGTTCGTTGGCGAGAAGGATGATATCCTGGAATTCGTCGAGAGCAAGTTCGGAAAGCATTGGCGTGGCGAGGTTGAGCACGCGCTGATGCAGGAGCTGCCGAAGTGCTTTATCGCGACGGAGAACGGCAAGCTTATTGGGTTTGCATGTTATGACGCGACGGCTAAAGGCTTTTTCGGACCAATCGGTATTGACCTGGACAAACGCGGCGGCAACGTTGGCAAGGCTCTTTTGGTGCGCACATTAACTGCAATGCGTGAGTACGGCTACGCTTACGCGATTATCGGCTGGGTAAAGAGCGCGGAGATGTTCTACAGAAAAACGGTCAACGCGGAGTTCATCAAGGGCGGCAACCCGGAGAACAGCATTTACGCTAACTTGATTTCGATGTAGCGTACAGAAGGAAAGGCACATCCTGTACGGTCGCTGCCACGAAGTCTTATGAGGAGAGCTTATGAAAAAGTTGCTTTTTGTTTTAATGCTTTTGGCAGCGGCATTTAATCTGGCTGCCCAGTCAAATATTATATACTCGAAAGAGTATAGCCGTAAGGACACGGAAGGCATTCAGTATACCATCGATACAGACGGGAAGC
>JAIKVO010000028.1 GCA_024685655.1 Treponemataceae bacterium | reverse complement strand
TATCGGCTTTTGATCTGGCTTCGGCAGATTAGAAAGACCGATTAATCCGGCGTATTGCTCTGGCGGATTTCAGCCTATTTTTGTTCCGATAAACGGTTTGTCGTCGAGTATGCAGCGGATGTTCGGAATATTTTTTCCGCCCGCGCAAATGACGGTCATGCCGTTTTCGGATGCTTTCTTGCTTGCAATCGGGTCGAACGGACAGTTTTTACCGGGCTGCCATTCATCACCGACCATTTTGCGGAAATCAGCCCATGAAATTGTGTCTAGCGGCTTTGCGTCCGGGTTTTTGCGCGGGTCGTCCGTGTAGACTTTCTCAATGTTGGAAAGATTTACGACAGTCTTTGCACCAAACTGCTCTGCAAGAAGCACTGCGTCATTGTCAGTGGAAAAGCCTGGTTTCCAACCGGCGGCAACGAGAATGCGGCCAGTAAAATCTTTTGCCGCAGTAGGGTCATAAACTACATCCTGCTCGCAGAGGTCAGCGAAAATTGCTTTCAAAAGCTGTGCGTTAAGGCGTGTTGCCATAATGCCAATCCAATCAGCTTGGTTATCGTCTTTTTCGTTGCCGCCGACTGCCCTGTATGCGTTCTGATAGACGCGCGCCGGTGCGCCTCCTCCTACAACAAGAATGAGTTTGCGGTCTTTGTCTTCTGCAAGCCACCCTTTTACCATAGCAGAAAAATCATTTAAAAAGGCGGTGTCCGGTGCGTCCGGCACTACAATTGAGCCGCCTACTGATAATACTTTAACCATCTATTCCTCCAAAAAAGCCGAGTTTGCGGCAACAAATGCGGCATGTCGTAAAACCACATCGCGCGTTATTGCCGATTTATGTCACTTCACCTTCGAAACGATAACGTGTGACCATTTCGTCGTGTAAGCCGTTACGTTCGGTGACGCTTCTTCCCAAACGGACTGTATTGCGTATGATCTTGGGCGTGAAACGTTTCTTGCCGTTATGTTAGAAATCTTTATTAAGTTGTAGCCGCGTGAAACTGTTATGTGAGACGAGTCAAGGTTTCCAAAGTAGAATGTCTCAGGCTTTTCTGCAGGGGAATCTATTGCAAAATCCAAACCTGCGCCCATTGCCGGATCTGCCGGAACCCAGCCAATATTGTCGATGTAGAACTCAGCCCACCAATGTGGACGGCAACTTCCGTCCGCACCGACAAGAATTCCTGCTGCAGGCAGTGTAGGAACATCTGCTGCTCTTGCTAAAGCTGTAAAGATGATCGCTTCGTCGTACGCGTCGGCATATCCTGTTTCTATGGAGTCAAAAATGTCGCTGTAAACCGGGCGTGGGTCTTGCAGAAGCTGAAAGTTAGATATAACCCACGAATATATAAGGGAAGCTTTTTTCCAAGGCGATGTTTCTTTTTTTATGATTTTTGCCGCAAGGTCTTTTATTCTCTGGTCATCTGACTGGATTATGTCGTCTGCGAGTGTCCACTCCGAACAGTAAGAAATGGAGTTTTCGCCCCGTTTTGCAGTCTGGTTTTTGTTGACGGTTTCCGTTTTCCAAACCGTGACGGTGTAGTTATCTGTGATTGTCGTGTTTACCACTGAATCTGCTTCTGCTGAAATCTGATGAATGGCAGTTCCTGTGTAGTTTTTAAGGACCGGTTCGTGCAAAAAGTAAATATCGTTTACGTCGCGCTGCCATGCACATCGTACAGGTTTTGGGACGAATATGTATATTGATGCCGATGAATCTGCTTTTATTCCTGATGCTGCCATTTCAAAAGTAATGTTGTATTTCCTGCAATCGGAGTATTGCTTGCTGCCTGACGTCTCTGTAACCTCGAAAGGAACTTTGTTGCTGCTGCCGTTATTAGAGGAGACAAATATTGTTCCTGTCGTGGCTCCGTCGGGGATGCGTACTTTTATTTCATGGTCGCTCCAGAAAAGATAGTCAGAATCGAATTCTGAGCATGCTATGAACGTGTCTTGTGCGGAAAGGTCGGCTTTTGCAGAGAACCACACTTGGGAAATGCTTTTTGTTGGTCCGAAATTGTTTCCGCTTATTGTAAGCTCCGTTCCTACTGCGCCTTTTTTTACGCTCAGCGAGATTATTTCGGGAAGCACGGTATCGCGAATTTCGCTTGCGAGAATTGGAAGTGTCGATTTATTTGTGAAAACCGTGGCGTTCGATCGTCCCGAAGGTGTTATTACATATACAAGACCATCCGTGCTGTGGAACGGCAGAATGAATTTGATTTCGGTATCATCCCATGATAGATACGATGAAGTCATCAGCCTTTCACCACTAAGCTCGATGTAGCTGTCAGACTGGATGCTTCCAAAACCAGATCCGTGTATAGTCAGTACATCACCGCTGTCGCCTGTGTTAGGGGTCATAACTGTTATGGCAGGAGTCTGTTTAAGCCGTGCCATTGTTGTGATCGTTACTATGACCGCAATTAATATGATAGAAGACAAAATAGCCGCCCTGAAGAGCGGATATTTTCTGAGAAGATATGAAAAAGTCGGAGTTTGTTTCACTTTTGTCCTTCAGAAGGAAACGAGACAGGAATTTGAATTAACTTCATGCCTTCTTTTTCGGACTGCGTTATTCCTGAAACGTTGCTCAAATCTATTGTTATTTGGATTTTGTTCGCTTTTATGTCAGAACTGAAAATATCGATGCTCGTAAGAATCTGATTTTGCAGTGCGCTCGTAAGATCAGTGTTTATTATCGTTTTTTGAAGCGAATTATCGGATGAAGATGAAGACACAACAGATTTTATAAGACTCTTGTCCATTGTGATGCCTGTTTTGTGCGCCATCTCCGGTATTGCCGTATATGATTTAAGTGTCGGCAGCTGCAGTGTTGTGTTTTCGCTCAAAAGTCGGATAGGAAGCACGAGCGCAATGACGAGAGCGGCTGCCATTGCAGGAAGAACCCTGCGGAAGAAAATTTCGTTACGTTTGCTTGTTTTTTTCACATAAGCATTGTATGAACGGCGCGCCTGAAGCTTTGTGAAGCTGTCTTCAAGTGCTTTTTCGGAAATTACAATTTGAGAAGAGTCCGATGCGAGAATATTATGAACGGATTTCATCTTATTGAATTTCTTACGGCATTCGCCGCATTCTGCAAGATGAGATTCGAGCGTTTCTTTATACTGTTCAGGAAGCTCGTTGTCGAGATAAACAGAGTATAAATCTAAATCAGGACAGGTAGACATCATCTTCTCCTATAAGTTTTGCAAGCTGTTCCCTTGCGCGGAAAATCCGCACTTTGACATTGCCTTCGGTTATACCAAGAACTCTTCCGATTTCTTTGTAATTCAAGTCACCATATTCCCTTAGCACAAGGACGGTTTTCAGGTTCTCCGGCAGCTTTTCCAGTGCCTTTTTTGTCCTGATAACAGTATCGGACTTTAAAAGCTCCGTCTCACCGGATTCACTTTTGCGCTTCTCTTCTTTTAACGCCTTTTCGTAAGCTTTGCGTTCCCGTACTTTACGTTTCGCATAGTTGAGCGACGCATTTTTTACGACTCGTATAAGCCAGAATTTTGCTTCGTCAAGTGACGGGAACACAAGGGCTTTTTCGTTCAGTTTAATAAGCGAATCATGAACTAAGTCCTCGGCGGCTTCCTCATCGTTTACGATACGCCAAGCTATTTTGAAAAGAAGAGGCATCAATGCTTCATATATCTTTCTGAAATCCGCCTCGTTCCCACCGTTCACCGGAAGTGAAGCTGAGGAATTCTGCAGACTATCCTTATGCTCTAAAAACAATCATATCTCCAGATGGTTACAGAAAGTTTCCGATATTTACCGACAAAATGCGCCGTATTTGCGAAACTATTCTTTTTTCCAAGTTGTACCCTGTGGGGTATCTACAAGGATAATTCCCTTTTCTTTGAGCATGTTGCGAATTTCGTCCGCGCGGGCGTAATTCTTGCTCTTTTTTGCCTCGTTCCTTTCCTGGATCAAAGCATCAATCTCAGCAGATTCTCCGCTTTCTGCCGGCGGCTGAGTCTGTTCTTTGCCAAGCTCTTCAGCTTTCTTTATAAGAAGCAGTCCTAGTACAAAGTCCATTCTAGCTGCAAGAAGAAGCTTTTCAGCCGGGGCAATCGCGTTGTCCTTAAGCGCGACCTGAAGAACGGACAACGCTTTTGGCGTCGAAAGGTCGTTCTCCATAGCTGCCTTGAATTTCTCAAGGTACTCAGCCGCCGGAGCAGACCAGTCTTTTTTTGCGTTTGCAGCTGCTTCTGCTTCGTCAGCAGTGCCGGTGAAGCCCGCGTCTTTAAGAATATTTGCGACTCTCTGAACAAGAGCCTTGCGTGAGTTCCGCGCGGAATCCATCGCGTCCCACGAGAAAGCAATCTGCGATCTGTAATGTGCGCCGAGCAAAAATAGTCTGTAGTCGAGCGCATCATATCCTTTATCTATTAACGTCTGGAGCGTCAAAAAGTTACCGGAAGATTTTGACATTTTGCCAGAATCTTCCGCGCTGTCAGAATCCTTGGATTTTTGAATAACAAGGAACTCGTTGTGGAGCCAGTAATTAACCCACTTTTTTCCAGTGGCGCCTTCTGACTGCGCAATTTCGTTCGTGTGGTGAATCGGGATATGGTCGATTCCACCCGTGTGAATGTCGAAATGCTCGCCAAGGTACTTCATGCTCATAGCGGAGCACTCAATATGCCAGCCCGGATATCCGCGCCCCCACGGAGAATCCCATGTAAGGGCCTGATCCTCGAACTTAGATTTTGTGAACCAAAGCACGAAATCGTACGGGTTGCGCTTGTTCTCGTCGATGACGACTACATCGCGTATTCCGGCTCCTGCCTTAAGCTCGTCAAGGTTAAGGTTCGCAAGCTTGCCGTAATCCGGGTATGTCGTAACATCGTAGTAAAGGTTCCCGCCGGCCATGTACGTGTGACCGTTCGCCTCAATTCGCTTTATAAGCTCAATCATGTCCTGAACATGCTCTGTCGCCTTGCAAACTACGTCCGGGCGGCGGATGTTGAGTCTGTCGATATCGTTGTAGAACGCTTTCGTGTAAAAATCCGCGATTTCAAGAACGGACTGTCCGCGTTCCTTTGCTGTCTTAATCATCTTGTCGTCGCCGTCATCCGCGTCGCCGGAAAGGTGTCCGATATCAGTTATGTTCATTACGTGTTTTATTTCGTAGCCCAAAAATCGGAGCGTCCTGTCGAGCGTGTCCAGAAAAACGTACGGGCGCATGTTTCCAAGATGGGCGTAATTGTAGACTGTCGGACCGCAGCCGTAGAAACCGACATATCCGTCTTTTATGGGTTTGAATTCCTCTAATTTGTGTCCCATTGTGTTAAAAAGCTGTAGAGCCATTTTTCTGCCTCCTGAACGCCCTTTTCCAGATTTTTTTTTGCTGGAACGGTGTTTTCATAGAAATTTGATTATTTCTGCGATATACTCTAATTATCATGAATAATCTAAGTAATATATCAGAAAATATCAATATGTGCAAAGGATTCAGAGGAAGACTACTAACAGGCGAATGTTTTGCTGATTATACGACTTTCAAGACAGGCGGAAAAATCCCGCTTTATGCAGAACCCGTTGATGAAGAAGATTTGAAACTGATTCTGGAGTTTTTCCGTCAATATAAAATACCTTCTTTTATTCTTGGAGGCGGCTCAAATATCGTTCCTGAGGATGAGAATCTTGATTTTGCTGTTATTTCAACCCGATGTTTAGGTGGAATTGAGGTGCGGAGTGAATGCGCGGACAAGTATGCGGATTGTGGCGATTCTGCGAAAAATAAGCACGATGACGAGGATGCGGAAACTTTGCTCTTAACATGTGGCTCTGGAACACCGATAGAAAAGATGACGGAGTTTTGTGTAGAGAACGGTCTTAGTGGGCTGGAATCTTTTGCGGGGCTTCCTGGAACGGCAGGCGGTGCGGCTTATATGAATGCGCGGTGCTATGGCTTTTCCGTAAGCGATGTGCTTGTTTCTGTACGATACGCGCACTGTTCGCCGGAAGGTGTTTCGTTCGCGGTATACACCAAGAAAGACGAGGATTGGGATTACAAGAAGTCACCGTTCCAGAACACGGCAGATGTTATAGTAAGCGTTGTGTTCAAGGTACGAAAGGGTGACGGTGCGGAAATTAAGAGCAAATCCGAGTCTTTTGTGGAAGACCGCCGGAACAAGGGTCATTTCCGTTACCCGTCTGCCGGAAGCGTTTTTAAGAATAACAGAGAGTTCGGAAAACCAAGCGGACAAATTATTCAGGACGCTGGGCTTCGTGGGCTTTCGCATGGCGGTGCACAAGTTGCTCCGTGGCACGGAAATATTATAGTGAATACCGGAAACGCAACTTCGTCGGATATAAAAAAACTTTCCGATGCGGTAGCCTCCGAAGTAAAAAACAAGTTCGGATTTGAGCTTGAGAATGAGATATTGTTTGTCAGCAGTGGCATAATTCGCTGATTTTGGTAGGCGAATAAGGAAAAAATCCGGTGATGCGGATTGAGAAACTTGGCTGTTGACAAAAAGCTGCGTAGCCGGAATTTTGAAACGAAAAACTTCTGACGAGTGGAACGAGGAGGCGTTTTTCGGAGCAAAATTTCGGTGAGAGCAGTTTTTTGTCGGTGTTAAGTGTCCCATTGACAACAGTATCTTTGGATTTTATACTTATAGAAATGATGGTGGTGTAGTTTGTTACAGCTTTCTTTCGTAAACTTTAGAAAAGACTCTTTTCTCCTTGTTGAGGGAAAAGCTGTCAGTGATCGCTTTTATATAATTCAGTCTGGACGTGTAAGATGCTACAAAGAGGTTATGGCTTCGCCTGAGGAACAATCTTTCCTTGGGCCGGGCGACTTCGTTGGCGTTATACCATGTATGTCTGGACATAACCAGATAGAATCAGTTGTGGCGCTTACTGATGTAGTCGCTATTTCTGTACGGCGTGACCAATATACGGAGCTTATTCAGAAAAATACGCCTGTTGCTCTAAAGATAATCCGTACATTCGCGAATAAAATGCGTCTTCTTAATGATACGCTTACACGGCTTACTCTTAAGAACACAGTCGCGCCTTCTCCGGAACATCTCTATTCTGTCGCAAGCTATTACGAAAAAGCTGGAATGATAGACCCGGCTATCTATGCATATTATCAGTATCTTAAAGCATGCCCTCATGGAGTGAACGTGGAAAACGCAAAGAGACGCTTTATCGTCCTTAAGCCCCGTTCTCATGCTGTTTATTTTGAGCCGCCGAAAGAGCCTATTCGTTTGTATCCTAAGAATACTATGGTGTTCTGTGAGGATCAGTCAGGACAGGATATGTTCATCATACAGGAAGGTCAGATAAAAATTTCCAAAGTTGTCGATGGAAACGAAGTAATTCTGGCTGTACTCAAGAAAGGTGAGTTTTTCGGTGAGATGGCGCTTCTTGAGAATATGCCGCGATCTGCAAGCGCAATTGCGTTCGAAGATTGTCGCCTTATGACGGTGAACCGCCAGAACTTCAATCAGATGGTTACGACGCAGGCTCAGCTTATTGCTAAGCTTACCACGACTCTTGCAGAGCGTCTTTGGTCTATGTCGCGCCAGCTTGCTAACACTCAGATTCCTGATCCGTTCCACAAACTGTTCGATATGCTTGCCTTACAGCTTGAAAAAGCTCGTATACAGTGTGCTGCCGGAGTTTCGTATAATTTTGACCTTTCTCCTACAGATTTGGCGAATATGTGCGGTATTCCTCAGGAGCAGCAGGCTGCATGTTTGCATCACTTTATGACAGATTCTCGTATCCGTTTGGAGAACAATAAAATAACGGTTCCAGATACTCTTGAGATAGTGAAGTCGGCAGCTTTTTATCGCAAGCAGGTTCATTAACGAAAGGCATACTGGCGTATGAAAAAGTTGCATTTCTTTTTTGCAGCCGTGCTATTTCTTTCTTTTCCATTTATTTGTTTTTCTCAAGTGCGCTCGTCCGAAGAAACTGGTTCGCCAGGTTCTGAAAACGGTGTTTCTGGATACGTTTCGTCTGAAAAAAACGGAAACGCCGTTGAAGAGACTGAAGAGGATGATATATATATAATTCCTCTTCCTGACGGATATTTGAACGTTCATCTTGGAATGACGTTCGAGGCTGTTAAATCTGCTTTATTGATGTATCCGGTGTTCGGGTACAGGGGCGACCGTGATGTTTCGATTCTTCCCGGATTTGACAGAATGTTGATAGAAACTGTTGGTGACGGCTATCTTGACAGATGCTGGTTTCAGTTTTACGAAAACAAACTTTATACTATATCGATAAATATAAATACCCATCAAATGGATTACTACTCAGTTTTCAGGACTCTTTGCCAAAAGTACGGTTCGCCACGGAGTTTTTCGCCGGAAAAGGCTGTTTGGGAAGACGAAAATGTTATAATGAGCCTTGAAAAACCGCTTTGCATCAAATATTCGGATGTGAAAGTGCTGAACGAAATTGAGAACCGTTCGTTCATTGAGGAAAGCACGGCAGAAAAACTCCGCCAGGACTT
>JAIKVO010000001.1 GCA_024685655.1 Treponemataceae bacterium | reverse complement strand
GCCGCCCTTTACTCCTTCGTAGGATGCAAACTGTGCGATACAGTATTCGTAGGTACGGCCGAGCAGGTCTTTGCTTGCTTCGGTGTCGCTCATGTCCATGTTGGTGAATACGTCTACTACGTTACCAAGAACGCGTTTGTCGAGTTCGGGGTTGGCGTAGTTTTTTGGAAGGACTCCTTTGAGGCTTTTGTTGTCGGCTTCTATGGCAATCATGGCTTTGTCTAAGATTGTACCGATTTCCGGTGTATGAGCTGCCTTTGCAATTTCTGACCAGCGGGCCTGTGGCGGTACGAAGAAGATGTTTTCTGCTTCGTATTCGTCTGGGTCGTTTTCAAAGCCTTCGCCTTCTTCTACAAGTTCTTTGTATTTTTTTTCGAAGGCGGTGGAAATATATTTTAAGAAGATTAATCCTGTAAAGATTTTGCGATAGTCTGCGGCAGGAATGTGTCCCCAAAGCTCGCAGGCCGCATCCCAAATCTGCTGTTCAAAGCCGATTGTTGCTGAACTTGTTTTTGATTTGGGTGATTTGGATTTTGCCATAATGGGTCTCCGGTTTTGTGTGATGTTTAAGTATAGCACAAACACATAGAAAAACTAGGTGTTTGTGTGCACTCTTACGAGCAGCGAGGCATGCGGGGCGAGTTCTGCAGATAAAATGCCATCGCGTTTTACGGTGCCGGTTTCTATGTGCTGCCATAAGTCGCGGACGGAGTAGATTGCTGGCTCGTTCGCGGTGGAAGCGGCGTTCGCATGCATTTCTTCTGGCGTATCTTTTGGCTGCGCAGCTTTTGCGAGCGCGAACGTTTGAAGGACTTCCGCCACGCTTACTGAAACTTCGCGGCGTTCGTCACTCAGGTTGAAAAGCGCGACATAAAAGTCCGCGATGCTTTCGGGAGATGTGGCACGGGTCGCCCACACTGCCGTCTCTTCTGTCCGCGAGATAAGCTGCGCCTGCGCCCCGTTTTTCGTTAGCGCAAGCACCTCATCGTTCGTCAAAAGCGCGCGCGTAAAATCGTCCAGTTTTGTAAGTTCTGCGCCAATCATCAGCGGCGAGCGGAAAATGCACCACAAATTCATCAGCGTGTACTGCTCATCAGCGGTAAGGTTCGTCGTATGCTCCTGTGAGCCGAAGCACTTAAAGCACGCGCCGACGCGACCAACAGGAAGCATGTCGCAGTCAGGCCAACAGCCGGGGCTCACATGATTCTGCCAAACTTCGCACCGCTCGAACATCGCTTTAAGGAGCGGCCACGAATCCCAAAAATCATCCGTGATGCGCCACATATTCGCGTATTTTTCCAAATGCCACGCTTTTTCAATAACCGCAGGCCCCGGCGAAAGACTGAGCACCATCGGGCGACCGCACCGCGCAATCGCGCTAGAAATCATTTCTATCTCTTTTTCTGCTGAATACGGATTGTTCGGATACATATTCGTGTTGCAGATGTCGTCAACTTTCACAAAATCAACGCCCCAAGACGCATAAAGCTCAAAAATTGAGTCATAGTAATCCTGCGCTCCGTCAGCATCAGCATTCACGCCGTACATATCGGGGTTCCACTTGCTTATAGAAGCTGGGTTTGCCACCATATCAGCTGTGATTTTGCGACCGTCGTGCGTTTTTATGGGAAGATGCTCGTGACACGCAAACCGAGGAATGCCGCGCATTATATGAATACCGAACTTTAGACCAAGTGAATGGACATACTCCGCAAGTGGTGCAAACCCGGCTCCGTCGCGGCTAGAGGGGAACCTATTCGGCGCAGGAATCTGACGCGAATATTCGTCGATGCAAAAGCGGCTGAAGGGGATATACTGAACATCATCACGCGTACCGGCATCCGCATCCGACCACTGAATATCAATAACGATATATTCCCAGCCATGCTCGCGAAGGTTTTCTGCCATGTAAGCGGTATTAGCGCGAACCTGCGCTTCGGTAACGCAAGTATTGTAATAATCGTAGCTGTTCCAGCCCATCGGTGGAGTCAGCGCAACATCATTCTTTGAATACATGCGGATATTTTACAGCAATCCCGCCGACTGCGCAAACCCGGACTTTGTTTCACAAACCCTCCGGATGCCTGTCGCAAGCCCATGTTTGTAAACGCTCTTTCCACATCCCCATGTTTCGTTTTCGCTCCAGGTGTGTTAAAATGTCCGTATGAAACATCCAAAAAGATTTATTATCGCATTATCCATATTTCTTGCTTTTATCTGTATATGTGCCTGCATCATAATCATTTTTGCAGGCTGCTCATCGGTACAACCCGACCCGAACACCGAAAGCAGTGTGCTTTCCGAAAACCCGCACAACGGCTTTTACGTTGACGGCACAACATTGCGCACCGCCGATGGAGCACCTTTTGTAATGCGCGGAATAAACCATGGCTACAACTGGTTCTTGGACAAAACCGATGTCGCATTTGACGCAATTGCTGCGACAGGCTCAAACTGCATCCGCATCGTGCTTTCGTCAGGACAGCGGTGGCAAAAAGACGACGCGCAATCCCTTAAAAACGCGATAGATGCAGCCGTTTCGCGCGGAATGGTCGCAATTGTCGAAGTTCACGACGGCACCGGCTCCGACGATATTTCTGTTTTGGAAGGCATTGCGCAATACTGGTGCGAAATGGCGTCTGTCCTTGCGGGAACCGAAAAATACTGCATCCTGAACATTGCGAACGAATGGTGCGGCGGCTGGCGAGCCCGCAGATGGCGCGACGGCTATACGAAAGTTATCCCGATGATACGAGAAGCAGGCATTAAAAACGCGATTATGGTGGATGCGGCAGGCTGGGGACAGTTCGGAGTTTCTGTAAGAAGCTACGGAGCGGAAGTTTTCAACTCAGACCCGCTACGAAACACGATGTTCTCTGTCCACATGTACGGCATGTCCGGCTGCTGGGAGTGGCTTATCAGATATAATTTGGAAGGCGTGACAAATCAAAATCTGTGCGCGTGCGTAGGCGAGTTTGGCTGGACGCACTCCGACGGTGACGTAAAAGAAGATTATTTGATGCAATACTGCGAGGAAAAAGATATCGGCTACATTGCGTGGAGCTGGAAGGGCAACTCCGGTGGCGTGGAATATCTTGATTTAGCCGAAGAATGGGATGGTAGCAAACTTTCCGAGTGGGGAGCAAAAGTTGTCAACAGCATCCGAAGCAAAAATCGGTAGCGGAGTGAAGGGAACCACAGAAAAACTGTAAAATCATCTTAAAAGCAACGGTATTCCACATATCGCACTCGGCCCTCTTTTACTGCACGACGTATTTCTTTTTCGCGTGCGTTTAATTCGGAACGACCAGTTTTCACTTCTATGAAAAGAACTTCGTCAACTTTGTCTTTTTCGGAAAGCCCTGAAAATGCAACAAAATCGACTGGTTTGCCTACAAAACGAGCATCTGCTGGATTACACGGGAAGTTCGGCAGAAAAGGCGCAACCTGCTCAACCACTTGTCCGCCAATTACGGCACGAGAACGATTTATTGCATCTGAACGAAGCTCGCGGCGGTCCTTGTGAACACGTACAGTTTGAATCAAAAAAAGAATTCCGAGTAATACGCACAAAACTGGATAAAAAGCAGGGTGGTTGATAACTTCTTGAATAAATTCCATACAGTTCATTATACAAAAGCCAGAGAAATGGACAACCAATTTCAAAGTATGTTATAATAACATTGGAGAAAAGAAATGAAAAAAGTATTGGCTCTTTTGATTTTTAGCTTTGTCGCAATGTCGGTGATTTTTGCAAGAAGCCCGAACGCTGTGGAAAATATAGAGTTGAGTTTTGTTTACGAAGTTGAAGCGCGGCTTGAAAAACAACTTGATTCACACTACACAATCGTCAAAATACATCCGTCTGAAACTGGTAAGTATTATCTGCAGGAAGAATTTATTCGTGATATCTTGATAACACAGAATATCCACGGTGAAAATAAAGAAATTTGTGTGGTTTATCCCTATTTTGCGGGGAACGAGCCGAGCGATTTAACATCGAAACTGCCTATAAAGATTGTTCTAGATAACAGTGGCGCGGTTTTTAAAAAAAGTGACAAAAAAACTTTGGAAATGTGCTTTGCCGTGAAAACAAGCGATGCTTTTTTATTGGAAACACTGAACAAGATTGTAGAAGATCGGGCTTTTGTTGAGCGTTTGTATGAGAGTATGTTTGAGGAATTGGTGAAAGAGTATTTCAAAGATAAAATTCGTGTAGAACTGGTAGAAAAATAAGCTTACGAAAGTGTATAAGCTTTTTTTACGTTCCAGTTATGCGCCGGGGTGGAGTGGTTGCGAAGCAAGTTCGAAGCGGTTTGTCTGCGTAGAACCGAGGCGGAGGAGCCGAGCCACGCAAGCCCGGAAAACACAATCAACTACGCGCTAACATATCTTTAAACTATATTGATAAAACAAGCCCTTTTTATTACAATTCCAGCCTATGAAAGCGTCACAAACATTAATATCTACATTGAGAGATTCTCCGTCAGATGCAGTTATTGCTAGCCATCAGCTTATGATGCGCGCGGGATTAATCCGTAAGCTTGGAAACGGCTTATATTCATACATGCCGTTGGGACTTAGAGCGTTCAGAAAAGTCGAGAATATAATCAGGGAAGAGCTTGATAAAGCGGGTCTTCTTGAAATGAAGCCGACGGTCATTGTGCCGGGTGATATTTGGAAAGAAAGCGGCCGTTGGAACACAATGGGCGAAGAAATGCTTAAACCTGTCACAAGAGGCGGGCAGGATATGGTCGTAAGCCCGACAGCAGAAGAGGCATTCACAGCTCTTATCCGCGACGGTCTTACAAGCTACAAGCAGCTTCCTATAATCGCATATCAGATAAACACAAAATACCGCGATGAAATTCGCCCGCGTTACGGTGTTATGCGCGGCCGTGAGTTCACTATGATGGACGCGTATTCGTTCGATGCTGACCAGGCTTCGCTCGATGCGTCTTACGAAAAGTGCGCGGAAGCGTATAGAAAAATATTCAAGCGGATGGGGCTTTCTACAATCTCTGTAAAAGCGGACACGGGTGCGATGGGTGGTTCCGGTTCCGAAGAGTTTATGGTTGAAAGCGAAGTCGGTGACGATACACTGATTCTTTGCCCTAAATGCGGTTATGCGGCGAATGTTGAAAAAGCATCTTGCAAAGACGATGTTGCTCTTGATAAAGACGGAAATCCGCAGAAACCAACGACGCTTGCCGTTGAGGAAATTCCGACCCCGGATGTTAAGACGATTGATGAGCTTGCGAAGTTCCTTAACACAACGCCGCAAGCTTTTATAAAGACGCTTATCTACAAAGTTGAAAACTGCGCGCTCGATTTGTCATCTGTTGAGTGCTGCAAAAACCTTAAAAAAGAAAAAACAGAGTCTGGCAGCTTCTATTACCCAGAAGCATTTGTTGCCGTTTGTATTCGCGGTGATTTGGACGTGAACGAAGCAAAGCTTGCGGCTACACTTAAGGCAAGCGGCGTTGAGCTTGCCGCCGACGAGGATGTTGTTCGCATTACTGATGCGCCTGTTGGTTTTGCCGGCCCTGTAAAAATGGTAAAAGCTCCTGTCATTGCGGACAAATCTGTTATGACAATGCACGATACTGTAACAGGCGGTCTTAAGAAAGATGTTCACTTTATTCACGTTGAGCCGGGCAGAGACTTTACTCCGTTTATGGTTACGGATGTGCGCACGGTTGTTCCTGGCGATAAATGCCCGGACTGCGGCGCGGAGTTCTACTCTAAGAAAGGAAATGAGCTTGGACATATCTTCAAGCTTGGCGACAAATACACAAAGTCAATGAACGTGACGTATCTTGATGAGAACGGCAAGCTCCAGACACCGATTATGGGTTGCTATGGTATCGGTGTGGACAGGACGCTCGCCTCGATTATCGAAGAGCACCACGACAAAGACGGCATTTGCTGGACAATGAGCACGGCTCCGTATCAGGTAGCGGTTGTTCCTGTTAAGTACGAAGGCGCGATGAAAGAGAATGCCGACAAGATTTACGAAGAGCTTACCGCAAAAGGCATAGAAGTTCTTCTTGACGACAGAAACGAGCGTCCTGGTGTTAAGTTCAAGGATGCTGACCTTATCGGATTCCCTGTAAGAGTTGTTGTCGGTGAGAAAAACCTGCCTAACGTAGAGCTTAAGCTGCGTAACGAAGCAGAGCCTACACTTGTACCTGCAAGCGAAGTTGCTGAAAAGGTAGCGGAAATCGTTAGAAAAGAGTTGGAAGCGCTTTCGAAATAACGCCTTGAATGTGCGGGAAAATCTTGTTGCGGCTTTTGAACGGCACTCATAACTAGAGTTTGTGGTTTTTGCCATATGGCGGAAACCACGGCTTGTGGTGGCCTTCCGTTTTGGCCGCGATTTTGTGAGAGTACAGGAAATACGCAATTTCGGAACAGTGGAGGAAATATGCTGAAGAAGCTAAGTATGTTAATACTGATTTTAGCAAGTCTTTGTACTGGGCTTTTCGCCGTTCCTGGCATAAACCCACTTGTTCCAGACGCTTCTGGGCAATATGTTTACTACAGAGATTATTCGTTTATGGACGAGACCTATATAGGAATTCTCCGTTACGATGAAGGAACATATGCACTTCGTTTTTGTTCATGTAAAAATGATAAGCTGCTTAAAGATATAACGATATATGTTACAATGAACACATCCGTTGATTATGTAGATTTGACAGGTGAAAGAATTTCAGGAACAGTCGGTACGGATGATGTTGAGATTCTAAATTATCTTCATGACTTTTTGTATGAGTTTGCAAGCCGAAGAAAAAAGCAGAATAGCAAGGATTTTTCTGATTCTGTAATAGTTTACGATGATTATTCGCAGTTCGGTGGTTCTGTAAGAATTGAATATGATTTTTATATTCCGATTTTTAATATTGCGGAAATTCAGGCGGAAGATGGAACATGCCGTTTGGAAGCAGTTTGTACAGGCATTCTTACATCAAACAATGATAAGACCTTTTCCGAATTTAAGGGTATAAAACATGCGGATATTTCTGAAGTCCGTGTTAGTTCTGATGATATCCCTGCAGAAGAATGGATTCAGCAGGATAATAACTTGTGGACTTTGGGAGATAATGCAATTTATGCAACGAATTATTTAGCTTGTGATGAAGCAGATTTTCTTGCAAAAAACGGATTTTCTTTTTTACAGTACTATGCTTGCACTTTTCTTTCATCAACTGATTATTATTATGTATTGCTAGATGATGCGGATATTCTTATCGACACTGATTCGTTATTTTTTGCCTATGAAACTTTCGATTTAGAAACAGGTGCGAATCAAAAAACGATGAAACATTTTTCAAAGATTGACTCTTCTTTGTTTGAGGAAAGTGATGAAAAATACACATATTATATGCTTTCTGAAATAATCGCAGAGCCAGATTTTTACAGCGAATACGAAGACTATTTGCTTTCTGTTATTACTGCTGAGTAGAGCTTCTTAGAGAAAAAAACGCATATTGCGGCGTGTCGGGGTTTTAGCACTTAATGGAAAGATGCTATAGAAAGCGGAGACCCGATAAATACACCTTCCAGTCCTAAATAGTCCATTTTTTCGCCTTCAATGAGGAATTGCACATTATCGATGTTACTGAAAGCGGTCGCTGTGTAAACTATTTGCATAAGCTGGCCGTAGTATCCTTCGACACCGTACTGGTTATACCGGAACGAGTCGTTGAAATTGATTGTGGCGGTACCATTTTTCACTGATGCTCCGAGTAATTTTGTACCCTGCGGTATTAACGATATATAGCCTTTTTCAATTTCTTCAAGATTTGGACCATCAAGAAGAGCTGTTATTGCCACTGTAAGAGGCGTTGTCGTTTTTGGTATTGTGCGGACAGATTCTTTACGGAGAATAGATCCGTCACCATCAATTTGGATAAAGAAAAGATACTGTTTCATTTGGGCAACGGCAGCTTGTGTTGCTGTGTCCTGTAAATCTGCTACGGACGAAGAGGTATTTGCTCCAGAATTTCCAGTGACTGGGCTTATCGCGCTAGCAATGTTTGAATTTGTATTTACCGTGGTTGTGGATGATGTGTTATTTGTTGTATTTTGCGTTATTTGGTCTTTTTTTTCAGCAGACTGCCCCTGTGTTTGCTGTGTTCCAGAAGTTTTCCCATCAGAATAGCCAGTTTGCGCTGAATCTGAATTGTTAGTTTTATTATCACCTGAGATGGCTGTAAGAATTATTGGCGACTGTTTTGTTTCAATTTCTACAGTTGTTGTTTTTCCTTGTAGACTTTCTAATTCTGCAACAGGCTTATTTTCATCAACAGATGGGTGATTTGCTATGAATTCAGGTTCCGTTCCAAACACTTTAGAAAAGAAACCGGTAGTCTGTAAGACGGAGAAGATGCGGTTTTTATTTACGAGGAAAAGAATAAGAAGTATTAATGCGAATAAAATCCAGAATATAGCTGAAATTCCAGGATATTTCTTTTTTTTGTTTTTTTCAGACATGGAAAGAAGTATAAAACAAGAAAATCTCTTTGTACAGACCATTTGACAGCAGTTGCTTGCCCTGTTATAGTTCATTTGTGAAAACTTATTCTGGAATTCCTGTTTCGTTAGGAATAGGAATCGGTTCCGTCTGTATAATCGAAAATAAAGATGTTTCTGTTCCGTGTCGCAAAGTATCTGCCTCAGAAAAGCAGCTTGAGTGGGAGAAATTTGAAAAAGCCCGGAATGATTCGGTAAATGCTCTTTCTGAACAAATGATTGCTTCTGATAAAGAACAGTCAGAAATCTTTCAGACGCATCTTATGATGCTTTCTGATCCTGAGTTTGTCAAAGAAGTTAAAAGCGTTTACGATGCTGGTGAATACAACATTGAATATATCCTTGATAAAAAAGTTAAAGAATTTGCAGATAGGCTTAAAGCTTCGGGCAACGATTATCTTATTGAGCGTGCCGATGATATAATTGATGCATATGACAGAGTTTTCCGAATAATGCAGGGGTTGCCTGCACATAAATTCGACAATATCCCGGATGGAGCAATTATCGCTTCAAAATCGTTAAAACCTTCTGATGCGCTGACTTTATCAAAAAAAGGAATTTCCGGTATTTTCACGCATGAAGGGGGTACAACAAGCCATTTGGCTATTCTTGCCCGCGCTTATGGAATTCCGTATGTTTCAGGAATAGAAAACATAGATATAATTTTTAAGAATGATTCCTTGGTTATTGTTGACGGAAATACTGGAACAGTTGTTTTTGAGCCAGATTCTAAGACAGAGAGTGAATATCGTGAAAAACTGAATAAAGATACGGAGAAAAAAGAGCGGCTTAAAAAACTTGCGAATAAACAGGCTGAAACGAAAGATGGAAAACTAATTGAGCTTTTCGCAAACATAAGTGATCCGGAAGAAGCCGAGCTTGCATACAAATCTGGAGCAGACGGGATAGGCCTTTTCCGAACGGAATTCTTTTTTATGAATAAAAAGAAACTTTCGGAACAGGAACAATACGAAGCTTATTCCAAGATTATTGCCGATATGAAAGGAAAACCTGTTGTTATTCGCACACTTGATGCAGGCGGTGACAAAGTACTAATTGGTGATGATTTTTCTGCAATGGAAGCAGGGACTGGTGTTGAAAAAAATCCGCTTTTGGGCTGGCGCGCAGTCCGCTTCTGCCTTGATAATACTGAAGTATTCAAAGCGCAACTTAAAGCATTGCTGCGTGCCGGAGTGAACGGTAAAACTTCTGTCTGTGATGCTGATTGCGCCACTACAGCAAAGAATACTTTACGCATTATGATTCCGATGATTTCCGGTGCGGATGAGCTTGAAAAGACATTTTCGCTAATTGAAGACGCAAAAAAAGAACTTGCTGCAGAAAACAAAAACTTTGCTGACGATGTGCCAATCGGTATAATGGTTGAAACTCCGGCAGCAGCATTGACGGCAGATGATTTGGCACAGAAGAGCAGCTTTTTTTCTATTGGAACGAACGATTTGACGCAATATACAATCTGTGTAGACAGGGAAAATGCCAAAGTATCCGCATTGTACAATGAATTTCATCCGGCTGTAATTTCATTGATAAAAAACACGGTTGCAGCGGCAAAAAAAGCCGAAATTCCGGTTTCTGTATGTGGCGAGCTAGCTGGAAAGCAAGAAGGAGCGTTCCTTTTATACGGACTGGGCGTTAGAAAGTTCAGTGCTTCTGTTTCTGTCCTTAATGGCTTAAAAGAGATGTTTTCATTATTTACAGAAGATGAGATAAATGAAATTGCTGCAAAGGCGGTTGCTCTTAGGAATGCAACAAAAACAGAAGAATATATAGCTAATGCATTAAAGGCACGGTTGTAAATGGGCAAAAAAAAGATAGAACCAGAAATTAAAGACATGATAGATGAATCAGAAGATATTGAAGCTTCAGCTGAAGAATCGACAGGCTTTGACCCGTCGAAAAAATACAAAAATCTTCCGCTTGTTGTAATTGCAGGAAGGCCGAATGTTGGTAAATCAACGCTTTTTAATCGTTTTCTGCATAAACGACGGGCAATTACAGACCCTACGCCCGGCGTTACGCGCGACCCAATAAAGGAGCAGGCATTTATTAACGGAATGCCTGTTATGCTTATGGATACAGGCGGTTTCAAGCTGGAGCGCGAAACAGGCTCTATTGAAGCGGAGCTTGATGAGCTTGTTGTGCAGAAAACAATAGAAACTTTTAAAAAAGCTGACCTTATTTTGCTTTTATTCGATGCAGAGAAAATCACTGGTGAAGATGAGGAGCTTGTCGCGCTTTTACGTCCGCACAGGAACAAGCTTGTAGCCGTAATAAACAAAACAGAAGGCGGCAGAAAAGAAGAAGAAGCCTGGAATTATCTTCAGTTTGGCTTTGAAAAGCTTATTATGATTTCTGCGGAGCATGGTGACCATCTTCCGGAATTGATGGACGAAATTACTGGTCGTCTTGATTTTTCCAAAGTGGAGGAAGGCGAAGAAATTCAGCAGATAAAAATTGCTATAATGGGCAAGCCGAACACTGGAAAATCAACGCTTTCGAACCTTTTGACGCATACTGAATCGTCGATTGTGAGTGATTATGCCGGAACGACTCGTGATGTTGTTGAAGGAAGTTTCACTTACAAAAACAGGCATTTTCAGGTTTTGGACACAGCCGGCATAAGGCGGAAAGCGAAAGTTAAAGAAGATGTAGAGTATTATTCGGTAACGCGAGCTATTAAAACGCTTGATCGCACAGATATCGTGTTTTACATGATAGACGCGAACGAAGGCCTTACCGAACAGGATAAAAAGCTTATAGGGCTTGCCCATGAAAGAGGGCGTGGCATTATTTTTATTTTGAACAAGTGGGATACGCAGAATCAGGAAAAGAAAACCTTCCGAAAAGCCGAAAATGATATAAAGATAATGTTTGGGCACATGGAATACGCGCCTGTTGTGGCAATTTCCGCAAAAGAAAACACTGGAATTGCGGTGCTGATGAATACAGCGATGGAACTTTATAATCAGCTTACACGGAAAATAGATACAGGTGCACTGAACAATGCGCTTAAAAGCTGGATTGCCGCATATCCGCCGCCAGCAAGCCGCAGTGCGAATTTCAAGATGCGTTATATTGTTCAAACGAGTACAAATCCGGTTTCTTTTTTAATTTTTGCCACAAGACCGGAAGTTGTTCAGCAAAGTTATCTTTCATACATAAAGAACAAAGTCAGAAGTGATTTAGGTTTTGATAAAATACCGGTTATAGTTGAGATGAAAGCAAGCCGGAAAAAGTGGGAGCAGCGCGAAAAGTAATAAAAAAGTGTAGGACAGAAGAGTATGGCATTATTCAGTATTGGCGAAGTCGAAAGAATTACAGGTGTGAAAGCTCATATCCTAAGATATTGGGAAGAAGTCGTACCGTCTATTACTCCGCAAAAGGATATAGGGGGCAGACGGACTTACTCAATACGTGAAGTGCAAATAATTATGCGGCTTAAATACCTTATACAGAAGAAAAAATTCTCTATCGAGGGTGCCAGAAATCAGATAATTGCTGAAACCGACAAGCCTGAAAACGTAATAAGCATGCTTCAACAGATAAATGAAATACGTTCCGAATTGCTTTATATGTTCAAAGCTGTGCAAAACACAAAGAAATAGCGGAAAACAACCGCGAAAGGTAAATACATACAATGAAAACTCACCTTTTTGAAACGATTCCAGAAGAATCCTTGAAGATACTGGAAAGATTCGATTCACTTTTACAGGATATAAAACCATTGAACAGTAAGCAGCTTGCACAGCTGCCCGAAAATGTGCGCGAGTTGTCGCACTTGCTTACGGATGAAAGAAGTTCCCGTCGCATGGGATACATGAACTCAACCGTTTTTCTGGCTGCGTATACGCGATATTTTATGTGGTGGAATTTAGTCCGCCTTTCGCCAGTGTTCAGCGGTTTTTGCAAAAATGAAGACACAAAAGCAGTTTTTTCCGGGCTTACGGATGATTCAGTGCTGCTCGATATTGGATCGGGGCCGCTGACGGTTCCTGTTGCGCTGTGGCTTGCAGCTCCGGAACTCCGAACAAAAAAGCTGACGTTTTACTGTCTTGATTATTCACAGACGGCTCTTGCTTTGGGAGAAGAAATACTTCTTTCTGTAATGGCTAAAACGGCAGCTGCTACTCCCGACCAAAAAATATGGCAGGTTGTACGCGTAAAAGGCGCAATAGGAACTGAAATAAAGCGAAAGGCGGACGTAGTTTTTTGTGCGAACATGTTCAATGAGCTTTTTTGGGATACGCCGCAGCCGCTTGAACAAGTTTCTAAGAAATATGCCGGTGAGTTGCTTTCTTATTTAAAAGAGAAGGCTTCTGTTTTTGTAGCGGAGCCCGGTGTTCCTCGTGCCGCGCGGTTTGTTTCTTTGCTTCGTGACAGCCTTATACGTAAAGGGTTTATGCCGCTTTCTCCATGCCCGCATGTGGGGGTTTGCCCAATGGACGGCAGAAAAGGCGGAAAATGGTGTCACTTTACGTTGCTCACGGACGACGCGCCGGAAAAACTGTTAAAACTTTCTGCTTCGGCAGGAATCCCGAAAGATAGGGCTTCGCTTTCGTTTGTGTTTGCGTCGTCCGTGGTTGGAGGGGCTGCAGCTGTTGCGGGCACGGAAAAAGCGACTCTTAAAGAGATGAGGCTCCGCGTTGTGTCCGATTCAATTAAGCTTGGTGACAGAAGCTCTGGCAGATATGCTTGTTGCGAAAAGGGGCTTGCGATTGTAGTTGCGCCGGAAAGAGCGTTTTCTTCTGGCGATTTGGCTGAATCTGGGATAACGGCAGAAAAATCGAGTAAACTTCCACGCGACAGAAAAACAGGCGCTCTGAAAATAGAGCTGTGATATAAGCCAGGGCGTTGCGGGTGCGGCGTTTGAGCACCCGCAGGGTGGGTAGCATAAGCCACCGCAGACCGCCATAAAAGGCGGCCGAGGAGGCTGTAGCGTAGGGCGGGGCTCCGCCCTTTCCTCTAATAAAAAAATTACTCCACGTACATTGCTTTTATTTGCTTTTCATAGATTTCCGTTATTTTGTAGCGCATAATTTCTTGCTTTGCAGAAAGTTCCACACCAACCTCGAAAGGCTTTTCGAGCAACGTGAACTTAGAAATTCGCTCGAACGGCTTGAATCCGTTTTTACTGCTAACAAGAGACTGAATCTCGGATTCGATAAGCTTTATAATTTCTTTCTTTGTAAGCAAATCCGAATACTGGTCATAAGCAACGTAATTTTCGCGTGCATACACGATAAGCTCGTCTTTTGCAGGAATGATAAGTGCAGTCAGCATTTTTTCGTCTTGCCCGACAACAATTGTCTGACTTATAAAACGAGACTCGCACATTTTCATTTCAATAGGAAGCGGCTCAACGTTCTCGCCACCGCGCAGAACAATCGTGTCTTTCATGCGGCCGCGCAAAATAAGCTGGTTGTCGAGAGTGAGAAGTCCGATATCGCCTGTGTTGAACCAGCCGTCCTTATCGATTGCCTTTGCAGTAAGCTCCGGTTTTTTGTAATAGCCCTGCATGACTGTAGGACCGCGAACAACTATGACACCTTTCTGTCCCTGCGGAACATCATTGCCGTTTTCATCAACTATACGAAGCTCAAGTCCGCGGATTGGTGAGCCAACTGTACCGAATGTCGGGTTATCAACAGGGCGGACGGCGATAATCGGGGAAGTTTCCGTAAGACCGTAGCCTTCTACAACTTTTACACCGGCTGCCCAGAAAAACTCGTCGATGGACGGAGGCAAAGCACCGCCGCCAGAAACACCGGCACGGAACTTTGTTCCCATCTTTGCGCGAACTTTGCTGAAAACAAGCTTGCTTCCAAGCATTTTGAGCGGTGTAAGAAGCAGGCACGGGATAGAAAGAAATATCCAATAAAGGAGAACGGGTTGCTTTTTAATTTTTGCTGTCCGCTGGAATATAAGGCGTGAAAGGTAACACTGAGCCTTTGAGACTGCTGTGAAAAAGCGGAACAAGTAGAAAACAATGCCACCGGTTTTACGCATAGCGCGGTTGATGCCGTCGTACAAAGCTTCGTAAACGCGAGGTACGGCAGGAAGATAACATGGGTTTACAGCCACAAGATCTTTTAAAAGGATACTTCCAATTGGCTTTGAATAGCAGAGCGCACCTGCCTGGCTTGTTACAACATATTCGCAAGCACGCTGGAATACGTGCCAGACAGGAAGAACGCAGAGGATGTTGTCGCCTGGATTGACGAAGATGCGCTCGTTGACTTCATACAGCTGCGAGATGAAGTTTTTGTGAGTGAGCATAACGCCCTTTGGTTCGCCTGTTGTACCGGAAGTGAAGATAAGCGTTGCAAGATCGTTTTCATCGCCTTTTTCAAGCTCTGCCTCGACTTTGCCGGGATTTTGCTCGCGGTATGTCTTTCCGGACTGAATAATCTGCGAGAAAGAGGATGATTTTATGCCTGCTTCATTTGCTTTTGCAAGGGAAGCTTCGTCAAGCTCGTCAAAGCAGATTATGTGCGAAAAAAGCGGAAGATCTTTTTTAAGAGACAGGATTTTCTTTACCTGTGTGTTGTTGTCGGCGAGGACAATTTTACATTCTGCGGTTGAAAGAATAAAGCGAAGATCGTTTTCTGTAGCATCGTTTCCGCGAGGAACATCGATAGCACCAATGCTCAAAAGTCCGATATCTGCTTGAAACCATTCTTTTCTGTTGTCGGATATAAGACCGATATGTTCACCGCGTTCAACGCCAATGGAAAGAAGTCCTGCACCGAAATCAAGGGCGAGCTGAAATACTTCTTTATAAGTAACTGGGATAAAATTTCCATCCTTGTCTTTTGCTCGCTGTGCGGCTGTTTCAGGGTAACCAAGAGCTGTTTCCCTTAAGAGTTTCGGTATTGTTTTTTCCAAGTGAGTTCCCTCCGGAAATATAGTTGACGATAACGTAATTTTTTTTATTGGCGCATATTACGCATACAATAAAGAAGCCATTATAAGCAAAAAAGCAAAATGCTTCTATAAGTGACAAAAGCGCAAAAATTGTCACGATACAGACAAAAGTATACAACATTCGTAAATAACACGCAATATGCTATTTTTTAGAGTAAATTCCTAAGTCCAATTGATGGACAGGACAAACATTTTGTTTGTCCTGTCCCTAAGGCATACTTATTTTTTCTTTAACAACTCTTTCAACTGCTCCAATTGCGACTTATATCTATTACTCGTGATGGTCGGGAAGTTATTGATAAACGAAATGGTCTTTTTTTGTGCATTTGTGAAAGACTCAATCCGCCGCATAATCGTAGCAGTCACTTCGTCAGATTTTTGTTTGGTCTTTTCTCTCAAGTTTTGCAGAATTTCCTCAAAGGACAAAGAATTGTTAAACCAGGCTTCGTTGATAAAATGCGTTTTGAGTGTTTCGTTGAACTCCTCAAGTTTTGCAAGATATGTGCTGAAATTAATAAGTTTGCGTATTGTAAAGATAAAATCAACTGAAAGAATTACTGCAAGCCCCATAGCGAGATATGTTGCAAGTGGCTCTTTTATCCAGGTTACGAGTTTCATTAGAAATGGATGGACAAAATGAGAGGCAAGCATGCCCATCAATCCGAATAACGTAGAATTGAGTAAACAGACGCGGCCTTTTATGTTGAGTTTGTAGTGGGAATAATCCCACCACTTTGTGTCGAAAAGTTTTTCAAGAATCCAGCTAGTGATGTATTCCAAAACTGATGTTACAACCATGGAAAGAAGAAAAAGCGGAATCCAAGTTGAGCTGAGCGGTTCTAGTACGGACATTACAAGAAGCCCTCCAAAACCATAGACAGGGCATATAGGTCCTTTTAAAAAACCTCTGTTTATAAAGCGTTTTTGAATGGAAGAGCAGTAAATGACCTCGCTGCACCAACCTATAAAACTATATGAGAGGAAAAGCAGGAAAAACTGTGAAAAAGTAAGGTATCTCATAAAATTATGATAATTGCACCATGCTCAAAAGTCAAATATCGCAAACTTTGAAAACTTGGGAATCTTTGAAAGTGAAATGTCTTAAATCGCAATAAACAGAAAACAGAGGCAATACCACATACTTGCATATAGAATAGATATGAAAAAAAGCATATATTTGAGTTATGGTTAAAGAAGATGATGACAGAGTTACTGCTATTGAAATAAAGCTGGCGTATCTTGAGGATTTTGTTAATAAGCTTCAAAAAATTGCTGTAGAGCAAGGAAATACTGTTGATATATTGAAAGCTGAAAACAGAGTTCTTAAAGCCAAACTATCAGAACTTATAGAAGCGCAGGAAGGCGAGATTCCAAACAGAAAACCACCGCATTATTAGCGGCATACTATATGGAGAATGCATGAACAAGAAACATGTAAAGCGTTATTTAATCACATTTGCTGTTTTTGCCGTTTGTTGTGCTGTCGTAATTTTTCTTATGAATTTAGGCGGGCAGGAATATGAGACGGTTTTACCGGTTGTAAAAATTGAAAAGCCTGTCCGTCGGACTATATCCGAATCCATTAGTCTTTCTGGATATATTGAGGCAGAATCTATGATTCCAGTTGTCCCGTTTGTAAACGGAACTGTCATGGAATATTATGCAAAAGAGGGTAAAACCGTAAAAAAAGGTGAAACACTTCTTACAATAGATGATTCACCTTATCAGCAGCAAAAATTACAGGCAGAGGCTGCGTACTACGGTTATCAAAGTTCGTTTGAACGTGTGGAACGTCTTTACAAGACAGGAGCAGCTACACAACAAGAATACGACACGCTAAAGTCTCAGCGCGATGCCGCAAAAGCACAATATGACCTTGCAAAACTTCAATTAAGCTATACAAAAGTAACGGCATCCGTAGATGGCACAGTTTTGCAAGCGCCCCTTTCTAAAGGAGCAATTGCAACGACAACGCAGCCTGCTGCCGTGATAGCCGATCTTTCCAAGCTTGTCGTGAGGCTCTCCGTACCGGAAAAATATTTTACACTTTTTGTACAGAATAAAGCTTCGCTTACTGCAAGCGTGATTCGTCCTGGTAGCGAAGGCCTTTCTGAGGATATGACTACTGCTGCAAGAGTTGATGTAATAGCTCCGTATGTGGATGCACTCTCGAAATCATTCACAGTGGTGTTGTATTTGGAAGGCGATTTTTCACTTTTTCGCCCAGGAATGTATATAAAAGCAACAATCAATTACCGGACCAAAGAAAATGTTCCGTCTTTTCCTTTTTCTGTCCGAAAAATCGATGGTTCATGCTATCTGTTTGATGAAAGGACATCCAGCGTAAAATGGGTGAGTTTTACGCCGGATATAAAAGATACAGAGTATTTTTCAGTTCCAGATGAATACGCGAACATGTATTTTGTTGTGGATGGTCAGGGAAGCGTTTTTGACGGTCAGGTTGTTAAAGTTCTGGGATCCACAGAATCAAGGGATTTTGGTGCAGCCGATACACACGGTGCGTTTGGGTCATATCCTGGTAGGGCGACAGCAGGAGCTGCTGAATGAACTTTTCGGGGTTTGCCGTAAAACATCCGGCAGTAATTGCGATGATGCTTATAGTTCTCGTTGTTTTCGGAATCTATTTTGTTACCGGAATGAATGTAGAATTCATAGGCGATATGTCTTTGCCGTCAGTTATCGTAATATCCACATACCCGGGAGCGGGTGCAGAACAAGTTGAAAAAGACGTTACCGCAATTTTGGAGAACGATTTTGTCACGTTGCCGGATTTCCGCAATATAACTAGTTCGTCCATGAATTCCGTCAGCATGATAACGCTTACATTCGCAGACGGCGTGAATCCGTATGATCAATTGCCGGAAGTACGCAACAGAATAAGCCGTCTTATGGAATCGCTGCCTGACGGACTTTCCGGCGAACCGTGGGCTGTTGTCGGTGGTGCTTCGATGATGCCGGTTTTTATTTTCTCTGCGGAGGGAGGCAATGATTCAGCCAGAGTAACAGAGTATATAAAAGATACTGTAATTCCTAGAATTACAAAGATAAGCGGTGTTTCTGAAGTAGAGATTTCAGGAGGAAAAGAGCTTCAAGTATTAATAACACTGCGGCTTGATGATCTTGTTTCCAAGAAAATATCGGTGACAAATGTTTATCAGATTTTGAATTACGGAAACGTAAATATGCCGATTGGAACAGCTGACTACGAAAGTAGGACGATCGGGCTTAGATACGCAGGTGGTTTTTCATCTATTGAGGATATAAAGAATCTGCCTATAGGAAATGCCGGCATGCAAATAATCAGGCTTTCTGATGTAGCTGACGTGGAGTTGTCATATCCCACAGAAACTTCCTATATAACCGACGGAAAAAAATCAGTAATAACAGTTAATGTCTCCAAACGCCAGGACGGAAATACACTTACGATAGTAAATCAAGTAAAAAAAGTACTTCGTGAAGTTGAGGCAGAGACGAACAACGCGTTGACGTTCAATATTGTCAGTGATGACAGCAATATGGTTATAAGCTCACTTACGACAGTTATAAGATCAGGTGTGGGTGGAATTATTATGGCTGTCCTTATTATCCTTTTGTTCCTTGCAGATTTTAAGGCGACTCTCATAATCGCGCTTTCCATACCGCTTTCTATTTTGTTCACATTCTTGGGAATGAAACTATTTGGTCTTTCAATCAACCTTATGAGTTTGTCCGGAATTGTCGTCGCGCTCGGAATGGTCGTTGACGGTTCAATCGTTATGCTGGAGCAGGTATATCGATATTATGCGCCGTCGGGGGATGTGAATTCCGGGATGAAAAGTGTTACGCGACTTTCAAAGGAGGCTGCAATACAAAAAGGAGCGGGAGAGGTTACATCGGCAATTATGGCGAGTACGGCGACAACTGTTGTAGTTTTTGCCCCAATTGCTATGTTGTCTGGTATTATCGGAATGATTCTAAAGGATATGTCTGTTACGATTGTTTGTGCTCTTATTGCATCCTTTATTGTAGCTGTCCTTGTTGTTCCGTTCCTGATGAAAGTGTTCCTTAAAGAGAATCCCGATTTATCAAAGAAAAAGTACAGGAAATTTGATGATTGGCTTATAAAAATTGAAAGATGGTACAAAATCGCACTTAAATGGTGTATTTCGAACCGGAAATATATAATCGTAGTTTCTATATGTGTACTTGTGCTTACGGTTCTAGTGGCGGGAGCTTTAGGGCTTACGTTCATCCCGTCAACTGATTCAGGCGATTTTTATGTGAATCTTGATTTTTCGAAAGGTACGCAGATAAGTCAGACTGATCGCAAAATGCGGCAAGTTTATGAAATTGTCAAACAGAATGTTCCAGAAATTAAAAACGCAATTTATTACACGGGAAAAGGGCAGACGGGCTTTTCTGTTTCAACTGCGGAAAATCAGGGTTACATCCATATCATTTTAGTGCCGGTTTCGGAGCGGAAACGCGATGTTCATGAGATAATGATAATGCTGCAGGATTTGATTGCAGCGCAAATTCCGGATGTTACAGTAAGCGTTGAGAATGGTGGATTCGATAAATTGCTTAGTTATGTATCTGGTGGTGGTGGGTACGGCATCACTTTGGAAGGAGAAGATCTTGATTTGCTTTACGAAACTGCTCTTAGAATAAAAAAATTCATAGAGCAGGATTCAGATGTTCTTTCTGTAGGACTTGATACGACCTTTGATACAAGTACAATGGTCATAGATATGAATCAGGAAGCATTAAGTTCTTTAGGAATAACGAGTTATGAAGCCGGGATTACGTCTGCGATTTTATTTCGTGGATTAGATTCTGGTGTATACAAAGACGATGAGAACGACAAAAGCTACACAATCAGGATAGAATCCGATAAAACTGGAAAAGCTGTTACGTTTGACGATATCGCCAATGTTCATTTAATAGCCCCTTCTGGTGACAGTGTTTCGCTTTCTAACCTTGCGGATATTCATGTTGATGAAAGCGTTTCACAAATCAATCATACTGACCGCGCAAAAACAATAACGGTAACAGCCCGTCTACGAAGTGAAGATACAGCCGGTCTTAACAACCGTGTTAATGCATATCTGAAAAATAATCCGCTGCCGTCTGGAGTAAAAAGTTCGGAAGGCGGTTTAATGGAACTCATTACCGATGCTATTCCCCCGATGATAACGGCTCTCGCTATTGCATTGTTCTTGTTGTATACTGTAATGGTTCTGCAGTTTGAGCGATTTAGACAGCCCCTTCTAATAATGGTATCTATACCATTTTGTGTAATCGGTGTTATCGTGGGGCTTTTGATGTTCGGTTCTTCAATGAACCTTGTTGCTATGCTCGGAGTAATAGCATTGGGTGGTATTGTCGTAAATAACGGTATCATCCTGATAGACTATATGAATCAGCTTAGAGCAGAGAATCCGTGTACAACGGAGGCAGAACTTGAGGAAACTGTTATTGCAGGTTCTTCTTCGCGAATAAAGCCAATAGCAATGACAACACTTACAACAATGCTCGGAGTCGTGCCGATGGCAATTGCTCGTGGAGAAGGTTCTGAAGTATATGCACCGCTTGGTCAGGCAATTGCAGGTGGTCTTCTTACGTCAACGCTTATTACGCTTTTTATTATTCCAGTAATGTATTATATGACTGAAAGACGCCATTTAGATAAAGCGGATAAGGGAACACGGAGACAGACTGTTAAAAATCCTGAGAAGAAGAATACGAAAGAGACTGTCAGAAAAACAGAAACAGGAGAACGTCCTTCCGGTTTTGGATCGTTGCCTGATTGTTTTTATAAATAGGAGATTGTTGTGGAAAGAGAAAACATGATTTGTAGGGTTTTTGAAAAATGTGGTAAACTCGCCCGGTTTGTTGCAGTTTTGGCTGTTATTAGTGCGATTTCTTTGCTGTTTTCCTGTTCAGCTGTTTTTGAGGGTGGTGTCAGTGGTAAAGTAGTTGATGCAGAAAGTACGGCAAATCCTAAAGCCGGTATACAAGATGTGGAAGTTTATGTATATACATCAGAATATTTGTGGAATGAAGATTTCAGGCTTTATAACGGAACTGGAAAATTCATTCCATCAAGCTCAACGTATATTGGTCACACGACAACAGGTTCCGATGGAACATTCTCACTTAGCAAATTGATGTGGGAAAGCAGCAAACCTCAATTTGGTAAAACTGGTGACACAATTCCTGTTTTTCTGCTCTTTTATCATGAAAACTATGGGCTTCTGAAAAACGAAAACAATGCAGTAATAATATCAGATAACGTTTCTTATGTTGTCTATCAGGAAATGAAGGCTATACGGACCAATACAACGTTGAATATTTCTGTATTGGACGCATCACAAGATCCTGATGCAACAACGAGGCTCCCACCGGCAATTTCACAACCAGTGAATGTGACAGTTTCGGTTCCGCAGA